>JAQTZD010000060.1:2980-18200 GCA_028687975.1 Sediminibacterium sp. | reverse complement strand
ATCTTGATGCGGGCATTTTCGCGTACATCAGAAGACAAAACTGCAATCAGGTTACCACCTAACTGTTTGTAAGTGAGGTTGGTACCTGCAAATAAACCTGCCAGAGATTGTTCAATGGTGAGGTTTACAGCAGAAAAATCCACTTTGGTTTTGAGGTCTTTCAGGTCAGAATTGTACAGAAAACGAAAATGACCTTCGCTTTCGATCTGCTTCAATACCTTCTTGATCTCAGTGCGGTAAGTTTTCAGGCTTACCTTCTGACCCAGGGTAGCGGTAGCGTTTACCTGCAACCCGGTTAATAAGATAATTACAACGGCAAGCTTCATAATAAGCAGTGATTTAAGAAGCACCCTTGGCCACATTTTGTGACCCGGAAGTACACTTTTTTGCATAATTTTGGTTTTGGTTTTAAAAGAATGCAACGACATGGAGTTTCCTCCAGGAGTTGTTTGCTACACTTTTGCGGGAAATGCTGCAACATTTCCCGTTTTTAATTATTTTTTACTAATAGTTATTGTTTTATTGTTGATTTCATATTTAAACGGAATCAGCAGCTGGATATCCCTCAACGCCTCATCAATGGTTTCATCGATGAATGCGCCGCTGATCCTGTAATTTTTTACTTTATCATCGGTAATCTTAATTTTTACATCGTACCAGCGTTCCAGCTTAATGGCCACATCGGTCATTTTTTCATCGTCGAAGGAAATCCTGTTGTACAACCAGGAAGTTTCCTGAATACTGGAGTCTGCAATATGCTTGGGCAAAGGCGTAACCAGGATGGCAGAAGTGCTGATGGGTTGCTCCGGCTGGGTTTCCTCAATGAGTCCGGTTTTAACAGCAGCAGCATGTCTGGATTTATTGAACACCATTTTTTCGTGGGGTTTCAGCATTACTTTGGGTGCATCCGGCTGTAAACGATCCACCACTTCAATAGAGCCGTGAATCAGGGTAGCTTCAATGGTCCGGTCCAGATCGTAAGCTTTTACGTTGAAAGCAGTTCCCAATACTTTAATATCGATATTGGAGGTATGAACGATGAAAGGATGTTTCGGATCACTGGTTACATCAAAATAAGCTTCGCCGTCCAGCGCCACTTCCCTCAATCCACCCTTAAAAGAACCTTCGTAAGTAAGCTTACTGCCCGAATTCAGCCAAACCTGTGTTCCGTCGGGCAACTGGATCTTGGATTTGGAGCCATGACCCACTTTTACCTCGTTGTGCGGTAATTCGTTATTAGCCAGGCTGGCGTCTCCGGAGGGGGATGTATAATATGTAAAATAAAATAATATAAGGACTGCGGCCATTGATCCGGCCAGCTGAACCCACTTCATGTAACGCTTTTTTACCCGCAGTTCAGGAATACTGATCTCTGTTTCCTTTTCTGCTTCAAAATCGGATACGTTTTCTTTTAACCGGTTGATGTGGTTCAGGTAAGCATCTTCGCCCCGGAGGCGGTGCTCATTAGAAGGAACAGGCTTCGAATTACAAAATTCAATCAAGTGATCATAGATAGCCTGCCATTCAGCATTGCCATTCAGTAATTCCTGCAACAGAACCAATTCATCGGCATTCGCCTCGTTGGCTAATTTTTTAGACAGCAGTATCCAGAATTGTTCTTCTTTCATGAAATGGCAAGTGGTATTGATAAGAACACCCAAACAGGGGGGTTACCCCTAAAAAGTTAACAATTATTTTTTTTGAGTCAGCAGGGAGTGGATTTCGGGGAATTCATTTTTGAATTCCAGGCAGGAACGAATCCTTCTCAAGGCAATAGCCATCTGAGATTCAACGGTTTTAACGGAAACATCGAGCAATTGGGCCACTTCGGCATATTTCAACCCGTCTTCCTTGATCAGCCGAAAAATCATCCGGCACTTGGGGGGCAGCAGGTTCACGGCAGCCATGATCCTTTTAACCATTTCGCCGGAAATAGCCAATTCTTCCGGATTAAAAAATACACTGTTGAGGCGGATATCCCAATCGTCCAGTTGAGGGGGCAGACTGCGCTTGTTGACCCTGAGTTGATTCAGCGCCTGGTTCTTCACCCCTATAAATAGGTAGAGTTTGGGTTTTTCCAGGGTCCGCAGGGTACTGCGCTTTACCCATAAATTAATAAAGAAATCGGATACAACTTCTTCGGCATCTTCAGAAGACTTCAGGATAGCAAAGGCAAAACTTACCAATTGTTCATTCATGAGCACAAAAAGCTCCTTGTACGATTTCTCGCAGCTTCTTGCAGAAATGGCATCCAGCAATTGATTAATATGGCTATCTGAACTCACGCAAACGATTGTTAAATGAAGCTACAACTTTCCAAAGATTAAACAATCATCTTCCGGAATTTTTCCCGGAATCTGAGCCATCATCTTCCGGAGAATTGCACAGTTTATACTTTACTGCAAAGCAAACAATGCCCGGTAAAAAAAACAATGATTTTCATCATATATAACCGTAACCAGAATCACATTCAATATGACTGTAATCAGTTAGTTTTGTTTCATATAATAATATTCAAACATCAGTAAGAAATATATTTAATTTATGCCTAATAGCTCAACCTTCCTGCCGGCCTCAGAAGCCATTCAAATGGTACAATCCAACCAGCGTGTTTTTGTTCATGGCAGCGCCGCAACGCCCATTCACCTGATGAAAGAGTTGATCGCGCAAAAAGACCGTCTCCACAATGTGGAACTGGTAAGCATCACCCAGCAGGGTATCGATCTGAACAGTCCCGATCTTGCCGGACACTTTTATATGAATTCGCTCTTTGTATCGGAAAGCAACCGGAAGGCAGTGAATAGTGGTATGGGCGACTATGTGCCGGTATTCCTGAGTGAAATTCCCCTACTCTTTTTAAGGGGGATACTTACCCTGGATGTGGCCATTATACAGGTATCCCCTCCGGACAGACACGGGTATTGTTCGCTGGGAACTTCTGTAGACATTGCACGATCTGCAGCAAGCACCGCTAAAGTAGTTATTGCCCAGATTAATCCGAATATGCCCAGGGTACACGGTGATACATTTTTACCCTTCGACCGGTTTGATGCTGCAGTTTGGGTAGACGAACCACTTCCGGAAGTGAGCTATTCCGAGGGAGCCAATGAAATCCACGACAAAATCGGAAGGATTGTAGCGGAACTCGTAGAAGATGGAGCCACCCTGCAAATGGGCATCGGTACCATTCCGGACTCTGTTCTGAAAAACCTCACCAACCACAAGAACCTCGGAATGCATACCGAGATGTTTTCGGACGGTGCCATTCCGCTGATCAAGAACGGTACATTCAACAATAGTCAGAAAAAAATTGTACCGGGTTACTGTGTAACCTCCTTCCTGCTGGGAAGCAAAAAACTCTATGACTTTGCCAATGACAACCCCATCATCAAGGCCATGGATATCAACTATGTAAATGACCCCCGTATCCTGAGTCTCAATCCCAAAGTAACTGCCATTAACAGTGCCATTGAAGTGGATCTGACCGGTCAGGTATGTTCCGATTCCATCGGTACTTATCAGTATTCCGGCATTGGCGGTCAGATGGACTTCATCAGGGGAGCTGCATTATCTGAAGGAGGTAAACCCATTATTGCCATCCCATCCGTAACCAACAAAGGGCTCTCCAGGATTGTACCTTATCTGAAACAGGGAGCAGGTGTGGTTACCACCCGTGGGCATATCCACTGGGTAGTAACAGAATACGGCGCAGTGAACCTCTTTGGAATGAATATGGAACAACGGGCCAAAGCGCTGATCCAGCTTGCACATCCTGATCACAGGGGGGAACTGGAAAGAAGCTCTTTTGAACGTTTCAAGCATTAATGACCCAAGTGGTCACAAATAAGAAACAATACTGTTTAAAATAGCTAATTTTACCAGCAATTGATTATATCATGGATAAAGTGAGGATCAACAAGATGCTGACCAGTGGTCTGGTGGCAGGAATAGTCCTGTCTGTTCTTTCTTACGGCGGACTGTTTCTTGCAGTGAATATTGAATTTTTCACGCCGTTTTTTGTGGAATACCTGAGTGGTGTATTTATTTCGGATCAGTCGCGCGATTTCTTTTTTTATTCGCATGCCATGCTGATCAGTTTTGCACTTTCCTTTTTCTGGGACCGGTCCAGATCTATTTTTTCAGGGCCTTTTTTATTGAGGGGGCTGGAATTTGGAATTACCTATACCATTGCCGGATTGCTGCCAATTCTCTGGATGACCTACAGCCAGATTGATGTATCAGAAACCATGGTGCTTTCCTGGCTGGGATTTGGTTTTTTTCAGTCTACTGTTGCGGGAATGATCTTCGCTAAAATGAATCCTTAAAACTTCAGGCTGCTTTTAATTCAGCGGTTTCAGGTGCAGTATAAACTCCACCTTCAATTCATTCTTTGCTTTAATCACACCACCCAGTTTGCTGGGCGGGGTCAGGTTGAAGTCGGAAAAATGAATCTGCTGATCTCCTTTCAACTGAATCTGTTGCTTTTCTTCGGAACTAAAGAGGTAATTGATCTCAAATCGTTTGGTAACACCCGCCAGGGTAATGTCTACAATGCCGGTGATTTTTGCAGGGTTTTTGAGGTCCGGAAACCCATTCACCGAAACAAACCTGACTGTTAACACCGGATAAGTTTTTGCCTTGAGGGTTTTACGAAGATCACTGGTCATCATCTTATTATGACAATCAAAGTCTTCTACGCTCAGGTTGAGTCTTCCGTTCATGGGAAGCTGAACGCCTTTTTGGTTGCTGCCCAAAAGGCTAACGGTATCTGGCATGCTGTAATTCGGAATCACACACTGAAATGTGTTGATATTGGTACTCCCGTTTACGGTGAGGCTGCTGCCCTGTAATACTACCCAGATCGCCCTGCCTTTATCCGCAGGAGTAAACCCGGATAAAACAAACAGGAGTATAAGGAGAAATAAAGCTTTGTGCATGCAGCCGCAAAATTATGCTCTTTTAAAAAAATATAGCCGAATGAAATTAATTCATCCGGCTATAATACACCATAAAAAAACCAATTTACTAGAATCCTACAATCGCCTCAATCACATATCCATTGAACTTACCTAAAGCACGGTAGTCGCTTGAAGGGAAATCCAGGTATTTCTGAGTAACGATTTCACCTTTCAGGAGTACGTTTTTGGTTAAGAACCAACCCGCTGCAAATGCAGTTCTGTTCACTTTCACATCGTTGGTCATACCAGCCAGTCTTGCTTTAACAGCGTTGTATTTAGCACCGATAAAGAAGTTTTCATTTTTACCGATTCTGTACACACCTTCTATTACAGACTGAGTCATTTTTCTGTCATCTACCTCATTTTTGGTTCTACCTTTAGCAGATTCCAATGTACCAAAGATTTCCAGACCTTTTATTTTCACGAATACGTTCAGCATGCTGGCATTGATTTTTTTGCTGAATCCTGGGTTGAAACGACCGGAGAAAGCAACTGCAGTATAAGCAGGCAAAGCTCCAAGTGGGCCTTTTTCCATTACTTGCTGATAGTTAGAACCGGTACGGTCTCCGCCATACAGAGTTAAACCACTACCTGCCTGGCTGCTGTTGGTATAGAAGCTACCAGTTACACGGATACGAACATCCTCATTGATTTTTTTGTCGATACCGGCTTTCAGGTACAGAGAAGGATTTCTCTTGGCACTAGGATCAGCTAAAGTTGCATAAGTAGAGTCGATGTGACCTTTGATCATACCATTGGTTAAACCAATCATACCAAAGATGCCATTCTTCTGCAGGTAAACCTCACCACCAATTTCAGTTGCAAACTGGTCTACAATGTGATTGTCCATGAATGGGTTGTACAGAGTAGAACCACCATCAGATCTGCGGAAGTGCTGATCACCATAGTTTACTTCCATGTGACCAATTTTGATGGTAGCCAGTTTCATCAAATCATCCCAGAATTTTCCTTTGAATGGAACTTTATCGAATTGGATGTAACCGCCTTTTACCCAGAACTCATTGTGGTGACGGGAAGACATGTAGTTCGCCAGGTGTAATTTAATACCATCTGCCAGCTGTGCATCAATGTACAGGTTGGCCTGAGCGGTCATGAAACCATTCTGTAAAGGATACAGTCTGTTAGCGCCTGCTCCTGTATTGTTGATTGCACCTGGGTTTTCATGCTTCAGGTTCTGGAACTGCTGGGTAAATCCTGCACCAAATCTTAACTTAAGACCATCGAAAGGAACAGAATCAGATTTACTGGTTTCGAACTGGTTGATACCTGTTTTATCGTAAGCACGGAAATTAGACAGTTTGGGTTGTTGCGCCATCAGGGCAATGGGTAAAAGCCCGAGCACAACTAAGCTTAAACTTTTAAATTGAATTTTCATAAAATTTGTTTTGGTTAATAATAGTGTAGTGATAAGAAGGGATTAGTGACTGAGTTTCAGGTCGAATTTGAGGGTAACATCATTACCGGTTTTGATGGTTCCCATCATGAAAGAAGGAGGTTCCATACCAAAATCTTTCATACTGATTTTTTTGGAACCAGTAACGGTAATGCTCTTGTCGGCGTTTACTTTACAGGTAGCGACTACTTCAGCATCCTGAGTAGATCCTGCGATAGTAAGCTTTCCTTTTGCTTTTACCTGAACGCTTGTAGCATCAACTGCGCTAACAGTTCCTGAAGCAGCCTGGAAACTTGCTACTGCAGTTTTCAACGCTTTGTAGGCATTTTTATCCATCGCGCCCTTACCGCTTTTCAGCGCAGTGGGGTTGGTTGTAAAAGAAATACCGCTTACAGCAGTGATAGCGCCAGCAGGGCTCATGGTAAATGTAGCTTCAAAACTTCCATCAGCAGATTTCATATCCCAATCGTGTAAAGTGGAAGTTCCGCTAACTACCAGAGAAAGGTTGTTTTTTGATGTATACTTTACCTGTGCAAATGCTCCAACAAAGAACATAAGGCCCAGACCAAGGAAGGCCAGTTTTTTGGTTAAATTGCTTTTTAAGGTGGTGTTCATAAAATTGATTTTGTTAAAGAATGTTGTTAAGGTCGATTGTAGGTTTGTATTGTTTTTTTTCACAATACAAATGTATAACAACCTTGCAGAGGTTTAGCTGAACTGCATCAAGTATTAATATGTTTATTTACAACCGAAAACCTGATGTAGATCATATTTTCGAAATGATTAATGACATTAACTATCCGTTACAATCATATGACAATTCGTACATTTTGATAATCAAACACTTAAGGGGAAACTGGGGCTGATTACAGGTTTTTTTGAAAAACGCTGCATGAAAAAGAAAAAAAATAGCGGAGTCTTTTTTGACTCCGCTATTTTTATAACAACCCGAAAAATAATTGTTCTTCGGGACTATATTAATTAGCAATCCAGGTTCTGGTATTGATATTATCAGGCCCCTGTCTTTGCACGGCAGCAGCCCTGTTCACACCGTTTAAAGATTGCTCAGACAAAGGGTAAATATATCGCACAGGCACCTGGTTATTATTCAGGTTACCCGGACCAGGAATAATTTCCGGCAAACCGGTTCTTTTCCAGTCGAACCATGCTTCCAGTCCGTTGAAATAGAGTGATACCCATTTCTGGAGCGCAATTTTAGAAAGTATTTCCGATTCTGTTCCGGTTAAAGCTACACCCTGGCGGGTAAAATAATCGGCCGGCAGGGCTATATTAAGGTTGTAAGCAACCGGTACAAGAGACTGCCAATAGTTGAAATTGGCTGTAATACCATTCTGATAATAGGTTTCCGCTGCACCTGTTGTAATCATGTTCCGTTGACGGGCTTCTGCAAGAATAAACTGCAGTTCAGCATAAGTCATCATCAGGGCACGGGCTGCTGCCGGATCCGGTGCTGCTTGTCCTGCATCATTACATACCAGACAGGCGAATGTATAACCCACACGGGATACGCCCTGAACGCCTCCATTGTACGCCAGTGCATCCACATCACTCAGTCCGTTGGGAACACCTAATATCTGCGGAGTACCTGCAGCAACAGATTTTTGGGTGGGGCGACCGAAAACATAAATTCTCGGATCGTTCAATGCAGTTAAGCGATCAGTCAGGGTTTTACTTACCCTGAACTCGTCGAAGGACCCTACCCTGGTACCATACAGCGGCCATTGATTGGGTGCGGAAGCCAGGTATTTCAATTCTGAATTATCAGCATTACTTGTAAATACAGGGTTATTCACCGGATCGCTTACAATAGCCTGCATTTCAGCATTTACATTCTTTTTCTTAGACAACCGCAACAAATAGCGCAGGCGCAAGGAATTGGCAGCTTTTCTCCATTTGGCAATGGAACCTCCATAAATCAGGTCTCCACCCAATGTACCGGATGCAGTAGCCAATGATTCATTGGCAGTTTTCAGATCGGCCAGGATACCGTTATAAATGTCTTCCTGCTTATCGTATACAGGCTGGTATTTTCCGTCTGTTTTTGCTTTACCAGCTTCCGAATAAGGGGCATCACCATATGCATCAGCCACCTGGGAAAACATCCATGATTTCATAATCAGCCCTACTCCGTAATAAGGATTTGTTTTATCGTTCCCTACTTTAGTGAAAATATTCTGCAGGTTCCTGTAGTTGCTGTACACATTGTTCCATATGCCGTTGTTTTCGGTCCATCCGTAACGGTCTTCATTCACGAACTGAATTTTTGCGTGATGTTGTGCTACAATGTTACCAATTCCCCAGGCTTCACCCACCTGCTGATCCATGGTACTTTTGATAACACCACTCAACAACAGATCGGATGTAACCTCTGTGGGGTTATTGGTATTGGTATTGATTGATTCAAAATCCTTGGTACAGCCCGCCATCACTACGGAGGTCATTGCAGGAATGAAATACTTTATAATTGACTTTTTCATCTTGGTATTTTTTGTGTGTTGATTTACAGTTTGAAGCTGAGATTAAAACCATAGCTGCGTGTGGAAGGAATTGCCATGTACTCGATACCGGGAAGGGCAGTTCCGCCACTCAACGACATGTTTTCCGGATCAACATGCGGAACATTGTCCCACAGGAACAGGTTCCGGCCTACAAAAGAAATGGTAGCACCACGCACAGGCAGTTTGCCAAAGAACTTGTCGGGAATGGTATAACCGATGGTCAGTTCGCGGAGTTTCACAAAAGAAGCATCATACATTACCCCCTCTGCAATACCTCGTCCACCGGTATAAGCCGTGTGCCATTCACGTGCAGTCAGCTTTTTGGTATTTTCTGAAATCACACCGTTGTTGAAAACCACACCCTGACCAATTACACCATTTCCTGTCTTGGTTATATCGTATCCGTCTGCACGACCTTCAAGAGTTTCCATAATAATGCCACCTTCACGACCAACGGTTTGGGTATGAGAATATAATTTACCTCCGCTACGAATATCGAAGAGCACGCTTAAACGAACCCCTTTGTAGTTAAATGTATTACCGATACCCATCAGAAAATCGGGATTGTAATTACCCAGCTTAATTCTGTTGGTGGTAGCAATCGGACGACCGTTGGCGCCATATACCATCTGCCCGGTGTATTTGCCGGTGGCATCGTAATATGGAGCTGAAGGGTCTGAGCTCTGCACTCTGGCAAAACCAATACCATACATATCTCCCATGCGCTCTCCTATCCTTGCTTCCACGCTCACACTTCTGCTGGCCATTACATAGTTGGAAAGGCCATCACTGAGTTCAAGTACCTTGCTTCTGTTGGCAGAGAAGTTCACAAATGCATCCCAGGTAAAGTTCTTAGACTTTACAGGTGTACCTGTCAGCATCATTTCAATACCATTATTCCTAATTAAGCCTGCATTGATTTTACGGGAAGAATAACCACTGGTATTAGACAGTGGGATATTCAGTATCTGGTTCTTGGTATTACTCTGATAATAAGTAACATCAATACCCAAACGGTTGGCAAAGAACCGCAGGTCCATACCGAACTCAAAAGAAGAACTGATTTCCGGTTTCAGGTTCAGGTTGGCCAGACTGCTGGTTTCACTGTAAATCTGGTATGCGCCAAAAGGTTCACTTCTGTTATAAGTTTGCGTAAAGGCAAAAGGATCGGTATCGTTACCTACCTGTGCCAGGCTACCGCGCAGTTTAAAGAAACTGATGGCAGATGGCAGTTTCACCATTTCACTCACCAGCGCACTTACGGCAACAGAAGAATAGAAATAGGAATTGTCTTCTTTACCAAAAGCTTTCAGGTTTTCCGGAAGCGTTAATGAAGTACTCCAGTCATTTCTACCGGTAAAGTCTACAAACAATTTATTCTTATAAGCAACTCCTGCAGAACCATATAAGGAGTTGATGCGCTTTCCTACATTGCTTTGTTCAACTACGAGTGCAATACGGGAGTTGTTCAGGCTGTAAATACCCGGAATATTCAACTGACCGGCCACATCTTCTTTCCATCTGGAAGTCTGACGCATCTGGTTACCACCAAAGGTACCTGTAACGGTAAAGTCGGAGTTGATATTTTTATTGGCAGAGAACAAA
Source organism: Sediminibacterium sp. (assembly GCA_028687975.1). Classification (GTDB taxonomy): domain Bacteria; phylum Bacteroidota; class Bacteroidia; order Chitinophagales; family Chitinophagaceae; genus Sediminibacterium. Next base: position 7,704 of record JAQTZD010000060.1, on the reverse strand, counting down.
AAGTCTGTATTCCGCTCTTCATTCACGATACCTGTTTCTCTGTATTCACCAAAAGGAAAACGCTGTGTACTAAAGCCTCTGCGGAACTCTCTTCTTTCGTTGCTCCAGTCGGTGGCGGTGCGCACCTGCATGTTCAGCCAATTGGTGAATTCGTATTTCAGGAGGATGTTACCAATAATACGGTCGTAGTATTGACCATTGGTATTTTCCATTACGGTTAAGTAAGGGTTATCGTGATAGTTATAGTTCCATCCATATTGTTTCTGGTTTTCCAGACCGGTTTGCCAGAGGCGTTTCATGTCTGCAACTTTAACAGAAGCAGGAAGCCAGCTGTTGAACAGGTACATAATACTTTCTGTACCATAACTGATAGAAGGTCTGTTGTCGCTGTTGCCTTTAATATAACTTACAAAGGCACGGGCAGTGAGCTTACTGGTTAAATTGTAACCAGCAGACAAAGAAAGGGTATTCCTTTTCAGATCGGTATTGGGTACAATGCCTGTCTGATTCAGGTTGGTATAACTCAGGCGAAAATCTCCATCCTTATTAGCGCCAACCACACTCACATTGGTGGTGGAGGTATTACCCGTTTTTAAGAAGTTCTTCAGATTATCATGGTCAGCTACCCAGGGAGTGGCAGTGATTACACTACCTGCAGGTGCATTCATATCACCACCGGTAAAAGGAATGGGTTGACCATTCAAGGTTCTTGGCGAGTTGAACTGAGGAAAAGAAAGACCGGCATCCAGCTTAGGTCCCCATCCTTCGTCGGTACCATCGGCCAAACCACTTCCACCACCATTCACAAATGCAAAGCCGCCACCTGAACCGTTCCCCTGACCATATACTTTCTGGTATTCAGGTAATTTCAGTGCAGACTCAAAAGTAAGATTGCTGCTCACTTCAACACCAATACCTTTTTGTTTTTTGCCACCCTTGGTTTTGATCATGATAACACCATTAGCAGCTCTGGAACCATATAAGGCAGCTGCCGCAGGTCCTTTCAGTACACTCATCGATTCAATATCATCCGGATTAATGAATCCGGCGCCATTGCCAAAATCCACTTCCATATTGCCTCTGCCGGAAGCTCCTGTCATTGCGTTGCTTACAGGAACACCATCCACTACATACAAAGGCTGGTTCTTATTCATATCAACAGAACGTTCTCCGCGGATGCTTACCCGTGCAGAACCGCCAATACCGGAGTTGCCGCCCACTACGGTAACACCTGCAACCTTACCCGCCAACTGGCTCACCACATTCGATTCCCTTGCCAGAGTAAGGTCTTCGCCTTTTACTTCCTGAATAGCATACCCCAGTTTCTTTTTATCCTTTCTGATACCGAGGGCTGTAACCACTACTTCATTCAGCGACCTGGTATCCACATCCAGTTCAATGAGCAAGGTACTGTTGCCATTAACAGTATATTCTTTGGTCTGGTAACCCACTGCATTCAATATCAGCACATCGCCCGACTTTGCAGTGATGGTAAACTGCCCGCCATTGTCGGTATTGGTTCCCTTATTGGTTCCCTTTAACTGTACAGAGGCAGCCTGAACAGGCTGCTGGTCCGATCTGGAAACCAGTTTGCCGGAAATATTTTGCGCGTTCAACAGAACGGGCAGTCCGATCAAGAGCAACAAGGAGCAGATGAATCTTCCTGGTTTAAATGAAATAAGCATAAGTGTTGATTTACTTTAATGAGCGGCAAATCTTACACTTCTACGTTAACGCGATCTTAACAAAGTGTTATGCAATGGTTAACATTACAGGCTTATTTCTTTTTGGCGCCACGCTTAATTGGCTTTCCATATTTTTTTTGCATGGCGTCCTTGCGGCTGACTCTAACGTTGGTCTTTTTATTCTTGGCTTTTTTCTCGTGAAAGGCGGCCCCCCGTTCCTCTTTTTTGGGCAATTTGAAAGGAGGGGCTTTCATGAAGACTTTGGGTTGCTCGTCTTCGGTAAGTTCTGTAGAGATTTCTAATATTTCAGGAAGTGGAAGCACCGGAACTGAAAACTTCATCAGCTGTTCAATTGCATGCAGGGCAGGGAGTTCTTTTTCTGTAACAAAACTGATGGCGATTCCTTTTTTATCTGCCCTGCCTGTACGGCCGATGCGGTGAATATAATTTTCCGGAGCATCCGGAAGATCAAAGTTCACCACATGCGTAACCTCGGCAATATCAATACCCCTGGCAACAATATCGGTAGCAATGATGAACCGGAAGCTGCCATCCTTAAACTTCCGCACCGTATTGAAACGGTAGTTCTGTTCCTTGTTGGAATGGATTACACCTGCCTGGTCTGGGAATTTTGTTTCCATTTGCTCATACAATTGGTCCGCGAGCTTTTTGGTAGCGGTAAAAACCAGCACTTTAGCCATTTGTTGGTTTTCGCGAAGCAAGAGTTCCAGCAAGTTTACCTTGGTATAAAAATTGGGAACATCGTAGCGGGTCTGTTCAATATTTTCGAGCGGCGTACCTGCAGGAGCAGCTTCCACGCGAACCGGATCATTAAAGTAGCTGCTCATCAGCGACTCCACATCTTCTGTGATGGTTGCAGAGAATAACAGGTTTTGCCTGCGTGGAGGAAGCAGGTCCATGATATTGCGAAGCTGTGTACGAAAGCCCAGGTTCAGCATTTCATCCATTTCATCAATGATGAGCTTTTTGATGGTCTTGGTTTTAAAGGCTCCGTTCATAGCCAGATCAAACAACCGGCCGGGGGTAGCCACCAGCAAATCCACCCCTTTTTCCAGCTCGAGCTGCTGTGTATTGATGTTCACCCCACCATAAACCCCTGTAACAATCACATTCATATAGGTGGTGAGCTTTCTGGCAGCTTCTACCACCTGAACCACCAACTCCCTGGTAGGGACTACTACCAGGATCTGCGGATCCTTGTTTTTATCAAATTTCCACTGGCGCAAACAGGGCAAGAGATAGGCAAAGGTTTTACCCGTACCGGTCTGGGCAATGCCACAAACATCCCTGCCCGACATGGCTACAGGAAATACTTTGTGCTGAATGGTGGTGGGTGTTGTATAGCCCAGCTCGTTCAGGGCATTCAATAAAGAGGTGTTCAGGTTCAGGTCGGAAAACTGCATATACGAAAATATGCAGCGAAGGTAGTTGAATGAGGTGGATTAAATAAGCCCTCATTCACTTACCATATTGGCTTCTTTAATGGTTCCTCTGTATTCAGACTTAAAATAAAGCTGCAATTTTCCATTGATCAATGAACCGGAGCCTTTAATATCATAATTAGAATAAAATAAAGGACGATGTCTCGGAATCGAAAATTGTTGTCCGTTAAACAATGCATAAGCAACACGAGGACCACCGTTGAAGGTTAAAAACGAATATTTCATCGAATTAATAACAGCAAAATCTGTATCGAAGCCTATCCCAACCAGACGGGAATACGCCGGATCGGTTGCATAGTACAAGTAATCAGGGGCGCTATAACCATTCCTTGAAGAATCGTATGGATTGCTTTTTAATATCATCAACCGGCAGGTATCATTGAAACTGGAGGTATAAATGGGGGGGCTAGAATCATAGTAAGGCCACCCTCCCATAACCTTACGAGTACTCACACCGGTAAGGGTGTACCACTCTGCAACATAGTAGTCAAAACCCGCTTTGGAAGCAGTTCCTCCCTCATTCGTTACCACAACACTGCCCGATGCCCCCGTATTAACCACCGCCATGATTACAGAATCGGAGAATATCCTGAAAGATTTTGCCGGTACACCTCCAAAACTTACTTCGGTGGTTCCGGTAAATCCCGTTCCGGTGATTTTTACGGGATCATTCTCAGTAACACTGAGCGGCTGAAACGAATCGATCACGGGAACCGGTTTCACGATTTTCTTTTTGCAGGCCATAGTGCTCAATAAGAGTAAGCAGAAGGTCGCATGAAATAGCTTTCTCATGCCATTTGATTTAGGTTTCCAATGTATTGCGTTTTTTTTAAATACAATATGAAGTTTGATGAATAGCACTGAAAATTTCATAAACAGCGGTTTCCATGCAGGTGCACTATCAGAAAATCAGCATGTTAGGTTGATAAATTCAACGAAAGGAGTAGAACCCTGTAAACTACTTTACCTTACAATTGATTCGTACCCTAATGGAATAAATTTGATCATCCATGCCTGATGCGCCTTTAACTGTTCCTCTCCGAACCTTTGCAGTTGTATTTACCATAATGCACCTCGTTGCTGTTTTAGGCTTTGGATTCACACAGATTGACAAGTTCAGTATTATCAGGGCAAAGGGCATCATCATTGAGGATGAAAATGGCAGAGATAGAATTCTGATTGGCTCCCCTATCCCTTTTTCAAAAGATCGGATAAGGACAGACACCACATTGGTTAGACAGTACTGGGCAAAACAGTTTAAAAATCCAGATCAATACATGGAATGGTATAAGAAGTATAAGAATTCGGCTGAAGGAATTGTTTTTATGAATGAAAAAGGGTTTGATGTTGTGCAGGTGGGCGACAACGGATCATTAAGAATAGGAATGGCAAAAAAGCGAGGGAACTGTTTCAGAACAAGGGCAGATTTAGCGGGATACAGTACTTTGACAACAATGGCAATCTGCTTTGGGAACAGAACATGGATAGCATAAGTAAAAACAAGCAATAAACAGCTGAGCATTCACCCGGTCGCCAATAGCCTACCGGGCTTTAACAGGTAATATATTTCTGATTT
>JAQTZD010000060.1:0-2880 GCA_028687975.1 Sediminibacterium sp. | reverse complement strand
GGACTTTTGATTAAACAATATGTCGCCGCCGACATACCTGCACTGGAGCGTTTTTTCCAACTGGTGGTATTCAATTATATATTCTCCAACGGTGATGCACACCTCAAAAATTTTTCCCTGATACGCAGCGACAATGGTGAATACCAGTTAACGCCTGCTTACGACCTTTTAAGTTCCGTTATTCATACTCCTATGGAAAGGGATACCGCACTGGACCTGTATAAGGGCGATATAGCATCTGCGTTTTATTCAACATACGGATATTATGGAAGAGAAAACTTTCTTGAACTGGCGCGCAGACTAGGCATCTTGCCCAAAAGGGCTGAAAGAATACTTAATGCATTCCAGGAAAAGGAACAGGCAATCTATTTTATGGTACAGCATTCTTTCTTATCCGAAAAAGTAAAAACGGGTTATGTAAATAATGTCAAAGACAAAATAAAAAGGATACAGCTTTATTTTTCACTCAGCACTTCGTAACAAGTTCTCACCAGCCAGTTATCGATATTAGTGGGCATACCAGTATTTAAGCGAGTGAAAAAATATTTCGCATCAGTTGAATAATTTCTTCAGGGTTTGTATCAAGCTCTATGTCCTTTAAAATCTGCGCGATCGTGTCTGGTTCTTCACCAATATACACGATAAAGTTTTCGAGATCGGTTTGTATTGATTCCGGTACAGAGATTACCGTAGTCGGATCGATAACCCCCATCAGTTGTAATACATCTCGCCTGTGTTTGTAAATATCCACATCATGGATCTCTGCTCCATTGGCCTTCCTTTCTCTGTTGTTCAGGAATGCACGGGTTTTCAAACAGACCAGACATCTGTCATTTGCAAGTCGCAATCCGTCAATAATATCGCAGTTATCAATGGCAAATCCGTAATAGGTTTCATCAAGCAGTATCGCAGACAGGCTACTGGCCTCCTCTTCAGTTGGAATATCGGTTATATGCATATCTGCAGGCGGATCAGGTAGGGTCTCCGGATGACGTGAAAAGAGCTCAATTCTGACGGGGTAACCTGCTACTTGCGGTTTAATAAAACGATAGAATCTTTTTTTATTGCCAACTTCCGCGATAGTATATTCTCCGTCCTTGATAAAATCCCAGAAGTGATTCACAAAAGCGGGACTTAAGGCTTCTACCACGAGGATAATGTCCAAGTCCTTTGTTGCCCTGAACTCAGCATTTCTGGTTGCCATCTGGACATCACAGGCTGATCCACCGATAAGAATGTAATGATCTGTATATTCAATGAAGTGTTGGGTGAATAGATCCAGTCCTATTACCATGCATGCTCTTTTAAAAGTTCTTCCAATGCAGCTTTGACCCGATCGTCTCTCGATACTCCCTCCATGGAAAGATACAGAGACAGGCGATCCACAAGCCCGGCTTCCTTATGATGAATAATTTCCGGATGATAATGCCAGACTTCTACAAGAAACCTTCCTTCGTATTTATTCAGATCAGTTAAACCCATCTTAGTTCGCATAGTTTTAAAAAGCTCTTTTCCTATCGCAAATGTCAGCGGTTGGATATCATTGATATCGGTATAAGCGGAAAGTGCAGTGTTACCGGCCTTAACAGAAAGGTCGCTTGGTGGCTGATCGGTAAACCAGATTTCCTTAATGGGCGAACTGAGAAATGGATGAACCTTTTCCCAAAGTTCTTTTCCATGCACGGTAAATACCATTTGTTTCGGTCTCCCACCTTCAATGGTAACAAAGCCCAATAACTCGAGTTCCCGGGCGATACGTGATATCGTCATGGCAGAACAATCAATACGCCGGGCTAGTTCCTGGAAGCTTGCACTGTTTGCATTTTGTTGGTTCAGCTGATCAATAACAAAGCTTTGTGCAGGAAAACTAAGCTTATCCGCGATGGGTTTCCGCACACCTCTGGTTGGGATATCGCTTAACTGCAAAAACAGTTGTGGAATATACAGTTGGCGGCCCGGTTCAATGAAAGCAACCTTGCTTTCAATAAGGCGATTACGGATCCAGCTCTCCAGCTTAGGTAGTATGAATACAATGATTCTGTGAAAATACTTTTCCAGTTGATCGACCTGCTTCATGAGTTTTGTTGGTGTTATTTCAGCCAAGTCCTTTTTTTCAACCCATAGTATCGGCACATCACTGAGTTTACCTTCATAGAGTTCAACTCCACTCCGCACAAAAAGAGGTAAGCGCATGAGTTCCGCTTTTTTTATGGATTGCATTTGGGCCGAAATCCCAAAATCATCTCTGATATAGCGTGTTACGATATTCACTACACAAAAATAACATGATTATTTTAATAACAATATAACTGTTATAACAAAAATATTGTTATTTTAACATAATTAGTTGACTATCAATAATATAACATGAAATGCACCATAACAACAACCCTGTTATAAAGTATTTGTTAGGAGACAACAACAAAGCAACCTTAAAAGGCTTTATTTGAGGCTTGAAATAACTATAGTTTGGAAAAATATAAGAAAGTTTATGTCGTAGCAAAGTAGCTTTTAGTTCGTTTGGTTTAAAAGCTCTGTTATGTCTAAAGTGGGTTGACAGAAGTTCTTTCTTTGTGTCGGTAAGAAAGCGCTTATATTCTGCCCGTAAATATTCAATCTTCGCTTTCTCAGCAAATAAGATACCTAAACGTATACGGGTCTTTGAAGAAATGCATTTATTAATAAAAATGAACTTAACGACTCTTCAATTTTGTATAATGAGTATGTTGGAGTTATATGAATAACTTCACTTATTAACCTGTTGGCGGAGTTAATTTTATAAAAGAAGGGACAAAAGATGTTGTGCTGTTGTCTTAGTTAGTGACTAAACTGGCTAAAATACATGCACAACATCAAAGTAAATTTCGATAAAATAATTGA
>JAQTZD010000059.1 GCA_028687975.1 Sediminibacterium sp. | reverse complement strand
ATTTTTGATCTGTCTACCCGCATCATTCAATCTGTTCAGGAAAAATTTGGTATCCTGCTGGAACGCGAGGTCAACATCATTTAAAAACTAGTGAGTAAGCACATCATCAACACTTACCGTACGCGCATCGTACCAGGTAAATTCCGGATCCTTCCTGAACCAGGTCATTTGACGTTTCGCGTACTGACGGGTATGCTGCTTAATTTGCTGTATAGCTTCTTCCAATGAAATCTTTCCGTCTAAATGATCAAACATTTCTTTGTATCCAACCGTTTGCAAGGCAGATTTGTTTCGGTAGCTGATCACGCTGCGGGCTTCTGACAACAAACCATCTTTAATCATCTGATCTACCCGTTGGTTAATGCGCGCTGTTAAAACCTCCATAGGCATTTCCAAACCTATCTTGATGATCTCAAAATCCCTTTGTTTTTTTTGAGCAGAACGAAATACAGTGATGGATTTTCCGGTAGCATTGAACACTTCCAGCGCCCGCATCAGTCTTTGCGGATTCTGTTGTTCTGCAACTGCCCAAAAAGCCGGGTCCTTGTGTTTCAGCTCAGACTGCAACCAGATCAAGCCCTTGGCCTCGTATTGTGCAACGATTTCCGAACGCACTTCCGGCGGAACAACCGGCATGGGATCTATTCCCTCACAAAAAGCTTTGATGTACAATCCCGTTCCGCCCACCATCACCACTGCATCATGCTGTTGAAACAACTCCCCTGCCTTTTGCAAAGCATATTGTTCAAAATAGCCTGCATTCAGGTCTTCGGCTACAAAGTGGCTGGCGATAAAATGATGCGGCACTGCTGCAAGCTCCTCCTCCGAAGGTCGTGCAACCCCAATGGAGAGTTCGCTGAAACACTGGCGGGAATCCGCGGAAATAATTTCTGTCTTTAATGCTTTCGCAAGTAGAATGGCAAAACCGGTTTTGCCAACAGCTGTTGGCCCGGCTACAATAAACAATTTTTTATTCAAAGTCTGCATTTTGGTCTTCTGCACCGGCGGCGTCATCGGCATCTGCATCGGCATCACCGCCTTCTCCCTCTTCACCAAAGCCGTCGGAAGCTTCCGTTAAATCATATTTCTCTTCAATATCGGCAAACTTATCGCCCAGTAAACTCTTGGTACCATATTGTTGCGGCCCGATTCCTTCTACCCGGGATACCGACGGATAAGCTGTTTTACTATTCTCTTCCTTGCTAACACTGATCAGTGCAATCAGGAAAACCCAGTGCTTGTTAAAATCGTATTCGTAAATGAATTTCTGATTGGTATCCTGAATTTCAGATCCGATCTGCGTATCGGCCATGATCAGCGGGTCTACCCGGTATGCCTTATCGTATTTCTCAAAACTGATTTCTCTTCCTCTTTGCCAGTTATCGTTGCTCCTGTAAAAAGTAGCCTGGTGCTTGGAGTCAAATTCGTATGCTTTTAAAATAGCGTAATGCAAATCCTGAAAACTTTGGGTATGCCTGATTACAATATCGCGGTATACGGCATCGTCTTCTTCCAGATATATTCTAAACTTAAGAATGGCCATTCCAGTTCGTTTTTATTGAGTTGGGGTGCAAAATAGGAATTATTTAACGGGTTTCAGGCCCAGTTCTGCTGCTTTTTCTAACATAAACCGGTATGCCGCTTCATACTGATTGGGAATAATCCCGTCCAGGATGGCTTCCCTTATTGCATCTTTAATGACCCCCACATTTCTGCCGGGTGTTAACCCGAATGTTTCCATCACCAGTTCTCCGGTAATGGGTGGTTGCCAGTTCCTGATCCGGTCAGAAGCCTCCACCACCTGCATGCGCTCTTTCACCATTTCAAAATTTTGCAGAAACCGTTTCACTTTCAGCTTATTCTTACTGGTAATATCCGCTGCACAAAGTGTCATCAGGTCATCAATATCATCACCTGCATCAAAAATGAGTCTGCGCACTGCACTGTCGGTGATATTTTCCTTGGTCAGGCTGATCGGACGCAGGTGCAGCAACACCAGTTTCTGCACATACTTCATGGGGTCGTGCAAAGGCAGTTTGAGGCGGGCAAATATTTTGGGAACCATTCTGGCGCCAACCACTTCGTGGCCATGAAAGGTCCAGCCATGGCCCTCTTCAAATTTCTTGGTGGCGGGCTTGCCAATATCGTGCAGCAGTGCCGCCCATCTCAGCCAGAGGGAATCGGTATGCTCCGCAATATTATCCAGCACCTGCAGGGTATGGTAGAAATTATCCTTATGCCCCTTTCCATCTATATAAACCGCACCATGCAGATCTACCATTTGTGGAAAGATCTGTTTTAAAAGACCGGACTGATACAGCAAATCCCATCCAACAGAGGGCTTTGGGCAAAGCATGATTTTATTCAGTTCATCGGTAATGCGCTCCTGCGACACAATCTTCATCCGGTGCACATTCTGCCCGATGGCCGCAAAGGTACCGGCCTCTATTTTAAAGCCCAGTTGTGTGGCAAAGCGAATGGCCCGCAACATCCTCAGCGGATCATCGCTGAAGGTCCGTACCGGCTCCAGCGGGGTCACAATCACTTTATCCTGAATGGCTTTCTGGCCTCCGAATGGATCCACCAGGGTTCCGTAATCTTCCGGGTTCAGGCTAACTGCCAGTGCGTTAATGGTGAAGTCCCTGCGGTTCTGGTCGTCTTCGATGGTACCCACTTCTACGTCGGGTTTTCGGCTGTGCTGGTGATAGCTCTCCTTTCTGGCGCCTACAAATTCAATTTCCAGATCGGGAAGCTTGATCTGCGCTGTACCAAAATTTTTAAAAAAAGCCACTGTGGGACGGGGATGCAGGCTATCCGCATAGGCATTGGCCAGAGCAATTCCATCACCGATGCAAACAATATCGGCATCTTTCACCGGCCTTCCGATGATCTTATCGCGAACAAAGCCGCCGATCAGGTAACAGGGCATATTTAAATTAGCAGCAACCTGACTGATCTTTTCAAAAACAACCGATTCGCTATGCGTAAAATGAATCTCCATTCGTGCAAATGTAGGGCTGTTTCCTGTTAGGAAGGCAAAGCAGCCGTTAATTGACTGGCAGTAATGGTATTGGCACAGTTGAAATGTTGCAGCGGACAGGCGGTACGGCCGTGCAGTCCGCAGGGTCTGCAAGACAGTGTTTCGGTGGTTTCAATGATGCGGCTGTTATCGGACAAAGGGCCATATCCAAATGCAGGAACAGTAGAGCAGTATACTGCCGCAACCGGCGCATTTACCGAAGAGCAAAAATGCATGGGCGCAGAGTCGTTCACGTAATTCATCCTGGCATCCCGCATCAGCGAAGCCGATTGAAGAAAATTACACTTGCCCGACAGATTGGTACACAAACGATGTGTTGTTGCTGCAATAATTTCATCCGCCACCCCACGGTCTCCGGGTCCGCCAAGCAGGTATACCTGAAGCTGCTCCGGAAGTACATTCAGCAGCTCTACCCATTTGGCTGCCGGAAACTGTTTGGTAAACCATACGGAAGTAGGTGCTATGCAGATATAGGGCTGTTGCTTCCATTGAGCAGTATAGGCATCGTCTTCCGCAGAAGGATAGAGTGCCGGCCTGGCCGGAGGAAGCGAAGTGAGCGATTTGATCAACCGGTGGTTACGCGTTGTTTCATGTTCGCCCGGACCATCTGTTCCCATCTGGTGCCGGATGGAATGGGTAAACAGGGAGTGAAGTGGATTCTTATCAAACCCAATGGTGGTGCCGCCACCGGAAAATGCGGTCAGGAAGCCGGTAGCAGCGTACCGCTGCAGATTCACTACCAGGGAATATTTGTGCTGCCTGATCTCCTTTAACAAGGCAATCAGGTGCCGGTATTTGGCCTGTCGCTTATCCCAGATCAGCACTTTACGCAGAAAAGGATGCCCATTAAACAGGGGCTCATTGCCTTTTCTGACAGCTATATCTATGGAAGCCTGCGGGTAAGCCTTATGCAGCGATTCCAGCAAAGCAGTTGCCAGAACCACATCGCCGATAAAAGCAGTTTGAATAACCAGGATGCTGCGCATGAACCAAAATTACGACAGTAATTGAGTAAACTGTATGTTTGCAAAAAATACAGATATGGCACAGGAAAAGATCGCAGCCGCATGGGCCAACCGGGAATTGTTGAAAGAAGCTGCTTATGAGCAGGCCGTGAAAGAGGTAATGGAAAAGCTGGACAAAGGTCAGGTTCGGGTAGCATCTCCCGGAGAAAACGGCTGGGTAGTGAACGAATGGGTGAAACAGGCCATCCTGATGTATTTTGGTATTCAACAAATGCAGACCTGGGAAACTCCTCCCTTTGAGTTTTACGATAAAATGTTGCTGAAAAGCAATTATAAGGAACTGGGAGTACGGGCCGTTCCTCCCGCCACTGCGCGTTATGGCGCATATATCGCCCGAAATGTGGTATTGATGCCCAGCTATGTAAATATCGGCGCATTTGTAGATGAGGGTACCATGGTAGATACCTGGGCCACTGTTGGAAGCTGCGCTCAGATTGGTAAAAATGTTCACCTGAGCGGTGGCGTAGGCATTGGTGGCGTACTCGAACCTCTGCAGGCAAGCCCCGTGATCATCGAAGACGGTTGCTTTATCGGAAGCCGCTGTATTGTTGTTGAAGGTGTTGTTGTTGAAAAAGAAGCGGTGCTTGGTGCCAATGTGGTACTCACGCAATCTACCAAGATCATTGATGTGAGTGGATCTGAGCCCATTGAAATGAAGGGCCGTGTGCCTGCAAGAAGTGTGGTAATCCCCGGAAGCTATACCAAAAAATTCAATGCGGGTGCATACCAGGTAAGTTGTGCGCTGATCATTGGCAAGCGTAAACCCAGCACCGATTTAAAAACAAGCCTGAACGATGCATTGAGGGATTTCAATGTAAGCGTATAGCATGACGCATCAAAAACATCAGCAGCAATTGTTAGCTGGCTTTGCGGTGAGTCTTGCCGGAGCCATCCTGTTCTCTACCAAAGCCATTTTTGTAAAACTGGCTTTCCGGGATACCGGTGTAGATGCGGTTACACTGCTGGCATTGCGGATGTTGTTCTCACTCCCTTTTTATATTGCAGCTGCGTGGTTTGCAGGAAGAAAAGAAAGTACCGATGCGCTCACCCCCAGGTACTGGTTCTGGATTCTGATCATGGGCATATTCGGCTATTACCTGAGCAGCCTGTTCGATTTTATCGGACTGCAATATGTTTCGGCCGGACTCGAAAGACTGATTCTGTTTCTGTATCCGACTTTTGCAGTACTGCTCAATACCTGGATATTTAAAGCCAAACTTTCCGGTGTGCAATTGGTAGCACTCATCTTAACCTATCTGGGTATCGGCATTGCCTATTATGCAGAACTGGCCACCGATACCGGCAGCCCGGGTTTTTATTTTGGTTCGCTGATGATTTTTTTATGTGCTGTCACCTACTCTTTTTACCTGGTAGGAACCGGAAGACTCGTACAGAAAGCTGGCGCAACAAGATATACCGCCTATGCCATGCTGGCTGCAACCGTTGGCATCTTCATTCATTTCCTCGTAACACACAATGCCCGGCAACTGGTATTTACACCGGCACTCACCGGCTACTCCATTGCACTGGCCATTATTGCTACCGTAATCCCTTCTTTTTTAATGAGCAGCGGAATGAAAAAAATCGGGAGCAACAATGTATCCATCATTACCAGTATCGGACCGGTATCCACCATTCTGCAGGCACATTTTTTTCTGGGAGAAAAAATACTTTTCATGCAGATAGCAGGCACCGTGCTGGTGATAGCAGGTGTGCTGTTGATCGGCTGGAAGAGCAGCCAGGCTGCCCCTGTAACCAATTAAACTGATTGATCGGGTTAAGCTTCTTCCAGCTGGCTCAGTTTCTCAAACTGCTCAATGGTAAGTGGCTTGGTAATAAAGTGCGTTACGTTGCTGAACTTCTTGGAACGCTCATAATCGGCGTGGTCTATGGAAGAAGTCAGAATAATGACCGGCCAGCGCTGCCCCAGTTTCTCGTATTCCTGAAGGAACTCCCAGCCCGACTTGCCCCCAAAATTCAGATCGAGGAATATCTTGCGTTTTACGTTCGGATTTTCGCGGATGTATTTCAGCGACTCATCTATATCTTCAAAAATATGCACCGGTAAACTTGGAATCACATTCTTAATAATGAGTGCATTGAGTTTATTCACCAATGGATCATCATCCACCAGGCAGATTTCTTCAATGGCATTGTTCAGCAGGTATTTGTTCAGGGAAATGCTGCTGGTTGAGGCAAAGCTTACCTGGTCGTTCAGCTTGTAAATAGCATCGTTCATCAGGTTGGCCGACTTTTCCAGTTCAGCGAAAACCTGCTTGTAGGTTTCCAGGTTGTTGTCCTGGTACTTGGAAGTCTGAATCAACTGCAGAATTTTGGAAAACTCGTGCCGCAGTTCATGAGAAGTGATGAAAGATATCTTCTTCAGGTGCGTCATCTGCTCCTGCACTTCTTTTTCTGACACCTTTTTCAGGGTAATATCTTTCTGAATGGAAATATAACCGGTTGTGTTGCCATCCTTATCCAGGATAGAATCGATCATGATGTCGAGCCATAACTTAGCACCACTCTTGGTATAATAAAGTATTTCTGTTCTGATGCCCCTGCCCTGCTCGATCACTTTATTGATTTTTTGCAAGGTTTCCTGACTGGTTTCAGCTCCCTGCAAAAAACTGTTCGGATTTTTACCGGCAACCTCCTTCAGTGTAAAGCCGGTGATTTTTACAAAAGCATCGTTTACCCAGGTGATACAATTGTCTTTATTACACAACAATACAATGCTGCTGATCTTCTGTGCAATTCGGGTGAATTTTCCAAACTCCACTTTTGCATTTTCCATTAATTCCTGCTGTCTGCGAATCTGAATCTGGGCTTCTTTAACAGCAGTAATGTCTAAACAGGTTCCAACATATCCGGAGAATTCACCATTGGCATTGTATACCGGATTGCCTTTGTTGGTAATCCAGCGATAACTGCCATCGCGCCGCTTAACGCGATAGGTAATGGAATATCCCAAATGACGCTGAAACGCATCTTTGCGTTCAATGATAACCCGCTGCACATCTTCGGGATGAATTGATTGAAGCCATCCTTCGCCAATTTCATCTTCCTGCTCCGTGCCGGAAAATTCCAGCCAGGCTTTATTTACATAGTTCAGTTCGTGCCGGGCATCGGTGGTCCAGATCATCTCCGGCAGAAAATCTGCAATCTGGATAAAATCGTTACCACTTGCTGCTGCGTTAACAACTGAAGGTATTGCCTTTCTGAAAACCGGCTGCGGTGTTTCCTGAATTTCTACTGATTTCTCCGGTTCAACAGGATACAGATCGTTGTATGCATCTGCAGCAGAAGCGTCTTTCCCTACCTGCAGCACACCAATCGGATGGTTTTGTCTGTCGGTAAGAATGGTCAGGTCATAATTGATCGATTGCGAGCTGTCTGAGCCGCTCAAAACTTTATAACTTATTTGTACAGAAGGTAGTTGTTTCCTTACACACTCGGTGATGGCCCGCTTAAAACGAACCATGTCTTCAATATCGATAAAAGCATCAAACCCAACTCCTAATACCGATTCACCCACAATCTGGTAGCGCTTTTGAAAGGCGTCATTGCAATAAGTAATATTCCCTTCCAGGTCTGTAGTAACTATATAATGATCGGCAGATTTGATCAATTGGTCCAGGCGGCTGTCTGATGTATAAGGATATCGCATACTTGTTTGTTCTGATCAAATTTACGCATTAGAAGTTTATATAATCAAACCTTCACGACCTTATTATTGATAATTTCCTGAATCTTTAAAAAATCCCGGGATTTGTCTAAAAAATAGTCAGCACCCATATTCAAACATTCATCTTTATAACGACTCATCGTATTATTGGTTAGCATAATAATTACCGGCTGGGCCATATGCATCGTCCTCACCCTTCGCAACAATTGTATGCCACTCATCACCGGCATATTGATGTCTAAAATAAGCACATCAAAAGGCTCTTGCTCTATTTTCCACAAGCCTTCGAAGGTAGAATTTACACAAATAATCCGATTTGCATCCGAATTTTCCTGTAAAAGTCGGGAAAGCATGTTTAAAATGACATCGGAATCGTCGACAATAAGGACGCTGAGGGGCTTAACAAGGTTGCAGGAATCTGTTGCCATACATTGATTTTCAGTGAAATAAATGTACAGTGGCATGCTGCCCCATCATGTAGTAGAAAAACTATAAATTAAACAACTTATGCTCAATAGAATATTTAACCAGGTCTGCGTTGCTGCGGAAGCTCATTTTATCCATGATCCGGGAACGATAGGTACTGATGGTGTTTACATTGAGGGTAAGAATCTCCCCTATTTCAGAAATGGATTTTCCTTCTACAATCATCTTGAGCACTTCAAACTCCCGGTCGGAAAGCTGTTCGTGCGGGAGTTTTGAACTGTAAGATTCAAGGGATCCGGCCAATACTTCGGCCACCCGGTTGGTAATGTATTTTCTTCCACCCAGAATTTGTTGAACCGCTGTTACCAATTCGTATGGTGCGCTTTCCTTAGTAAGGTAACCGGAAGCGCCAGCCTTAATGGCTCTTACTGCATATTGTTCGGGAGAATGCATACTCAGCATTAACACAGGTGTGAGCGGCGCATGCGTTTTAATTTGCTTTAAAATTTCAATACCCGAATATCCGGGCATACTGATATCAGAGATGATAATATCCCACTTATCCTTGATCGCACGCTTAAATAGTTCAGCAGAATCGGACACGTCTTCTATTTCTGCAAACGGCAACGATTCCAGTAATATTTTCTTTAGTCCTTCTCTAATTAAACTATGGTCATCCGCAATGAGTATTCGCATAGTAAGTATCTTAACAATTGGGTTAAAAACGGTCTGAACAAATATACCAATTATGCCTGTGCAGACTGCAATTGTTCAAAAAAGGTTTTTATAAAATCAAAAGACAAAGGCTTGGTAATGTAATCAATCACCGATTTATACCCTCTGGCCTTTTCCCGATCTCTGTTGTCGATGGAAGAGGACAAAACGATCACATTGGATGCGTTGGAAAATATTGCATACTCATCCAGAAATTCCCATCCGCCTCTTCCCGGGAAATTGATATCCAGAAAAATCAGGGTTCCCTTATCCACCGCATGCTTCTGCAGTGAGGAAAGTGCTTCATCAATATCCAGAAATACCTCTACGGGCATCTCGGGCAGCAGCGCCTGTACAATTTTTTTGTTCAGTACATTGGTAAGTACATCGTCGTCGATAAAAACAATTTTATTGTATTTCTCCCGCTCATTGCTCAAATCGAAGAATTCATCATTCTGATTGAACGAAAGCTTGTGATTTAATTTGAATATGGAAGAATTAATGATCTGAATAGACTTCTTTGCCTCTGAAATCAGATCGCTCCGCTCTGCATCTGTAATAAACCGGTTATCCATCAGGTTAATGACGGATTGAATTTTGGCATATTCATGACGCATTTCATGCGAGGTAATAAACGACAACTCCTGTAACCTGTTTTTGTATACCTCCCGCTGTATTTCATTGTTTTTGCGTTCGGTAATGTTCTGGGCAATTCCCAGCAGATAAACAATCTTATCTCCCTCCCTTTCGAACACAGATATTTTGGTATTGAAATACTGATACAGTTTCAGTTCGTTTTTGCACCTCACTTCAAACTCAACAAAATCGGACCCTTGCAGCAGCATGGCCGATTTCAATGCATGCTCGGCTTCCTGAAAATCGTCGGGATGAATGATGGTTTTTAATGATGTACAGTTGAACTCCCCGGGCGCAATATTGCATTTTTGAAGCTGCTTTTCCAGTACAGGATTCACCTCAATAAATTTCTTCTCCCGCGTATCAAAAACGAAAATAAAGTCGGGTAGCTTATTAAAGACTGCACCGAGCAGGGCTTTGTGGTCAACTCCTGAATTGAGCAATATATTATCGGTAAACATGACAGCAGCTATTTAAATTGATTCAGGGTTCCATACCATGAGTGGAAATAGGAATACAACCAGAAAATAATATATCCCCATATGATCAGTTTTACAACCAGCCATTTCATGTTATTGAAAGAAAAAAGTTTACCCAACAAATAAAATATCTGGCCAAAGAACAGCATGATGTAGCAGATCGCCAGAGATTTAGTCGGTAATGCTCTCCATTTCATTGTGGTATGCTTTGGATCACATAGGATAAATAATATGCCAAATATAAAATAATTGATAATCAATTACATAGATGCTTTAAAAATTAAATAGCCTCATTTTTTTGGGAAAACAATTCCATTTTTGGGAAAAACAGGAAGGCTGCTCCTAAAAAAATGGTACCTTGGTATCAACAATTAAACGTCCATGAAGCCTTCAAAACCGCTTAAAATATTCGTTCTGGAAGACGATTTATGGTATGGCACCATGCTGGAACACTATCTTTCCCTAAACCCCGATTACCAGGTTCAGCGGTTTGAGACGGAAAAGGACTTTTACCAGAAATTACACGAAAATCCCGATGTGGTCACCCTCGACTACTCCCTGACCGAGGGAGATGGAGGCAAAGTACTGAGACGGATTAAAGAATACAACCCGGAAATTGAGGTAATCATGATTTCCGGTCAGGAAGACATTTCCACCGCAGTGGAATTGCTCAAATCCGGTGCCTTCGATTACATCGTAAAAGACGATGATACCAAGGACCGTCTTTGGAATGTGCTGATTCACCTTCAGGAAATCAAGGGCCTGAAAAAAGAAGTGGAGACCTTGAAAAACGAGCTGAAAAAGAGCTTTGACTTTTCCAAAGTAATCATAGGACAGAGTGAGGCTATTAAAAAAGTATTTAACCTGATTGAAAAAGCAGCCAGAACCAATATCACGGTTTCCATCACAGGTGAAACAGGAACCGGTAAGGAAATGGTGGCCAAAGCCATCCATTACAATTCACCCAGACATAAATATCCTTTCATAGCCATCAACGTGGCAGCCATCCCGAATGAACTGCTCGAAAGTGAACTGTTTGGCCATGAAAAAGGCGCTTTTACCGGCGCTGCAGAAAAACGCATTGGCAAATTTGAAGAAGCACATAAAGGAACTATTTTTCTGGATGAGATCGGAGAAATGGACATGCATTTGCAATCCAAGCTGCTCAGAGTAATTCAGGAGAGAGAAGTAACCCGTATTGGCGGAAATGCAGTGATACCGATTGATGTAAGAATCATTGTAGCCACCAATAAAAACCTGCTTGCTGAAGTAAACAACAAAATGTTCAGGGAAGATTTATACTATAGGTTGCTGGGGCTTCCGATTGAACTGCCACCTCTCAGAGAAAGGGGCAACGACATTCTGATTCTTGCCAAACACTTTATCCAGAGTTTCTGTAGCGAAAACCGGATGTCGGTAAAAGCCCTGTCCAATTCAGCCATGTATAAATTGAAGTCTTACAACTATCCGGGCAATGTACGCGAATTAAAATCGCTGATGGAACTGGCCTGTGTAATGTCGGACGACGATGTTATCAACGACGATAACATCAACCTGGAAAGCAACAGCAATTTTGGCAATTTACTGAACAAAGAAACCACCCTGCGGGAATATGAAATACAAATCATCCAATACTTTTTAAACAAGTACGATCAGGATGTGCTGGGTGTTGCCAAAAAACTGGACATCGGCAAATCTACCATTTACCGGATGCTTCAAAGCGGAGAAATCGCTACCAAATAAAACTGTACTTACCTCCTCTATATGTCTGCAAACAAAATCAAATTACTGGAAGCTCAACTTGAAATGGAAATGGCCACCCGGTTTTCCGCGGAAAGGCTTTTACAGGAAAAGGAGAGAGAAATTACACAGCTTAAAAAGGAGAAAAACAACGCCGGAAGAAACAACGATATTTTTTCCAGAGCGGCGCTTATCAATACCATCACTGATTACCTGCAAACAGGTATTTTGATAGAAAATGAATCCGGCCTGGTAGTAGCAGCCAACCAGGCATTTTGCACCTATTTCGACATCAGCCGTTCTCCGGATTCGCTGGAAGGGCTCGACCTGGTTCATTCAGAACTTATCCGGCCGGAAATTTTCAAAAATCATTACCTGTTCCTGCAATCTACCAACGAAATTCTTAACCAGCGAAGCATTGCCAGGAATGATGTGGTAGAATTGAAAAACGGCATTGTGCTGGAAAGAGATTATGTGCCGTTGATTAAAGACGACGAATACAAAGGACATATCTGGTACTTCCAGAATACCACCGACAAAAGCCTGCTCGAAAAAAAAGTTGAAAAACAAAAACAACTTTACGAAAGTATCCTCAGTAAGATCCCCGCAGACATTGCGGTGTTCAACCCCGAGCATGCAGATCTTTTTTTAAACCCCATTGCCATCAAGGATGCGGAGCTCAGACAGTGGGTGATCGACTGGATGATCGGAAAACAGAAAGAAGAACCGGGCGGTATCAAAAAATGGGCAGAGGCAAAAAACTACCACGATCTGTTCAATCAGATCATTCAGAAAAAAGAACATGGTTCAATTGAAGAAACGCGCATCAACGAAAATGGCGAAAAAGAATACTTCCTGAGGAACCTCTTTCCGGTGCTGGATGAATCCGGAGAAATCACCATGGTAATCGGTTACAACACCAATATCACCGATCGGGTAAAAGCAGAGCAGGAATTAAAAGAGGCCAAGAAAATGACCGAAGAGGCTTCTAAGGCAAAGGAAATTTTCCTGGCAAATATGAGCCATGAAATCAGAACCCCGATGAATGGCATTCTGGGATTGATTAATCTGCTGGAAAAGACCCCGCTTTCGGAACAACAATCCAAACTGGTTAAGCTGATCAACGATTCTTCCAGCAACTTGCTGGTGATTGTGAACGATATCCTGAACATCGAAAAAATTGCTTCGGGTAAACTGGAACTGGAAGAAGTTCCATTCCTGCTTACAGAAAAAATTGCCGTAACAATAGAATCCTTCCTGTACAAGGCAGAGGAAAAGGGAATACAACTTCGCTTCATCAACCAGAGCGATCCGGAAGCTGTGGCTATTGGCGACCCCTATCGTCTGAGTCAGGTATTGAACAACCTTATTGGAAATGCGATCAAGTTCACAGAAAAGGGATCCGTTACCGTAACCATTTTTCCGATAGAAGAAAGAGACAACAAACTATGGATCAGCGTGGCGGTGGACGATACCGGCATTGGCATTGCACCTGAGAAACTGGAAGAAATTTTCAGTCCATTTAAACAGGCTGCGTCTGCGATTACCAGAAGATTTGGTGGAACCGGGCTAGGATTAAGCATTTGTAAAAACCTGATTGAATTGCAGGGTGGACATATCAGGGTAGAAAGCACTCCCGACAAAGGATCTGTTTTCAGCTTCACGCTACCCTACCAGAAAGGGAATCCGAAGTTGTTGCAGCCGGAACAAACAGTCATTACCGATTTCAATAAGCTCAACGGCAAAAAGATTTTGCTGGCAGAAGACCTGGAATTAAATCAATTCATCGTAGAAAGCATTCTGAAAGAAAAAGGTTGCACGGTTGTTTCTGTTGCAGACGGTGCAGAAGCAGTTACTGAAGCAGAAAAAAATCAATACGATTTAATCCTGATGGATATATCCATGCCGGTAATGGATGGTCTGGAAGCAACCAGACTGATCCGTGGCAACAGCAATCCTGCAAAAGCAGGCATTCCGATTATTGCACTAACAGCCAACGCCCTGAAAGGAGACGAAGCGCTTTTCAGGGAAGCAGGTATGAACGGTTATATCAGCAAACCCTTTAAAGAACATGCTCTCCTAAAAACCATCCTGAGTTCCTTATCGGGTTCAAGCTTTGTTCATACGGAAACTGGACGGCAAACAGAACCTTCTGCAGTACCTGTCACCGGCAACAGCAGCAAACGAAAAATGTACGATGAGAAACTGGTCAGTGAAATGGGCAAGGGTAAAATGGAGTTCATTCACAAAATGGTCCAGTTGTTTCTCAAAACCATGCCGGCCGATATTGAGCAACTGAATATTTCCGCTAAAGAGAAAGACTGGCAGATGGTTGGCAAAACCGCACACAGAATGAAGTCCGCCATAGACGGTATGGGCATCAGCGAATTGAAGAAAAGCATCCGCGATCTGGAGGCCAATGCCAAACAGGAAAACGACATTGCCATTGTTCCCGAACAAGTCAATAAAATTGGCAGCTACCTCCATAAAGTCATGCAACAGCTCCGGAAAGATTACCCCGCCAACTAGAAATTCCCAAACAAGTAGTTTTTTCCAAAATTTGGAAACCCTAATTAATCGGTTATTTTATAACTAATTGATTTTCATTGACATAAATCGACTCTTCGGATTGGCACTCTTTTCGAAACAGTTTTGACAGGAAAGGAGTTCTCTTTCTTTCAAAACACGAGTCATGGAAATTATTCACCTTGTTTTATATAAGCCCGACGGATTCAACGGAAGACTGGTTAGTTCGGTAGATCACCTGGCTTCTGAACAAACAAAACTGGGACATACCGTACATCTTTGGGAAATTGGCAATGCACCCAGCGATCATTTCCAATTCCGCCCTTACCAAACTTCCCTATTCAGAATAAAAGATTCCAGCTGGTCTGTAACCAAGGAAATCAGTACTGCCATCAGCAAACTCCGGAAGGGTACTATCGTTCATATGCACGGAGGACTTGCTCCCCTCTTCATTTCCCTGGCTGTACAACTTAAAAAAAGAAACATTCCATTTATTTATACTACCCATGGTGCATTCAACAAACAGGCGCTCGATTCCGCAGGTTTTTTGAAAAAAATATACTTCCACTTGTTCGAAAAGCTGCTGATCAAATGGTCTGCCGCAGTTCATTTTGAGGGTCATAAAGAAAAAGAGCTCGTGGATGAAACCAGCATAACTGAAAACAAGAAGGTATTTTTTATACCTAACGGATTGAGCAGCGGGAACATTCTTACCCCTCCCAAATTGAGAAAAAATCCGGAACCGGTTTTTGGGTACTTCGGAAAACTGGACATCAAAAATGCCGGACTGGACATTTTATTAAAAGCATTTGCCGAATACAAATACAAATATTTCGAGAAAGGAGCATTATGGATTGTTGGCGAAGGAAAAGACAAGGAAGCACTTGAGCAAATGGCAATCCTGCTGCGCATTCAGGATCATGTTGTATTCCATGGCAATATCCTCGGGAACAGGAAATTTGAGTTGTTAAATAAAATCGATGTTTTCCTCCGCCCCTCCAGAATAGAATACAATTCTACCTGTATTCTGGAAGCAGCTTCTGCCTCAGTACCGTCTGTGGTTTCTAAGGAAACCTTTATGGGTGAATACATCAACGAATACGATGCAGGATATGAACTGCAGGAAAATACTGCCAATTGCCTTGCTAAAAACATGATCAAGTGCCTGAAGGATATACAACAGCAAAGGTGGAACTACAAAAGGCGAAATGCCTATAGAATGGTGAATGAAAAATTTCAATGGAAAACAATTGCAAAGGAACATATTCATGCTTACCAGCAGGTACTGTATGAGCAGGTAGCTTAAGCCGGATAACTATGACGCATATTGCCAACATAGAAGAACAAAATGCAATTCTGCTGCAGGATCTCTACACAGCATCGCTGACGTACCTGCAAAACCATTGCAATAAGGAGGTCATTACCCCCAGGGATCACATCACTTATCCGTTTCTCTTTGGAAAATATGCATTACTTACCACACCGGTACTACCCGGCAACGACATTCATGTGGTGCTGGATGTTTTTTCAAAATTCACCGAATACCCACTGGTAATCTGCGGAGACTGGAAAAACAACTCATATGCAGAAGCCCTTTATACCAAATACAGTAATAATCACGCGATACATCTGCTCGACACAGTAAAAGACATGAGAACACTGAACATGCTTCGCTCCAACTGCTATGTGTATATAGACGCATTTTATCAGCCGGATCACAACACTTCCCTGATCGAAGCCATGTACATGCAATTACCCGTTCTGGCATTTGCATCACACTACAATATAAACCTTACATCCAATAAAGCCATGTATTACAAAATGCCTACCGAGCTGCTTGCAGCCCTGAAGTCGTTGCATCCGACAAAAGCTGCTGAAATCGGCAGCACCATGAAGGAAGTAATCAGCAACAAAATCAATGCTGCCAAGCAACAAAACAATCCAAAGCAAATGGCCTTGCAACCCGCAAGACAACACCAGCAATTAAAGCACTAATGGGCCATTTTTGTTTATTTTTAAGCCTCTGGTTTTGCACAGTTATTGAACCTAACAGTTGTATTTTTGTAATTGATTGATGAGTATACAGGCTCAAAAAAACAAAATGATGGAAATCCTGCACCTGGTGTATAATAAACCGGATGTCATCTATAAGAAAATGGCATTAACGGTTGACCAGCTGGCTACCGCACAGGTAAAGTTGGGATACAGCGTACATGTATGGGAGATGGGAAGCAGTCCATACGAGGAACTTCAGCAAAGACCTTATAAAATCCGCAATTTTCACGTCAAAAGCTATGTCTGGGCTACCACAGGCGAAATCAACGAAGCCATCCGGCAGCTTAATAAAAACACCATCGTGCATATGCACGGAGGGTTTGTTCCCCTGTTTTTTACTTTTGCCTTTCACCTGAACAAACGCAAAATTCCTTTTGTATACACACCTCACGGCACCTATAACAAAAGCAACATACAGGCATCGGGAATATCGAAGAAGATGTATTTTAAAATGTTCGAAAACTCGCTGATGCAATGGTGTGCCGCCCTTCATTTTGAAGGCCCCAGTGAAAAATCGCTTATCGACGATCCGGAAATCACCAACGATAAAAAAGTATTATACATACCCAATGGTCTCAGCAATGAGAGCAGCCTGCCTCCTGCCAGATTCAATGAATTTGAAGAACCCGTATTTGCATGGTTTGGCAAACCGGAAATGAACAACGGAGGGCTCGATATTCTGGTACAGGGATTTGCCGAATACAAACAGAAATATTCAGGAAAAGGCGTACTATGGATTGTGGGGGAAGGAGACGAAAAAAAGCAACTCTATGCATTAGTTACTCAACTGGGAATCCAGAACCACGTTTTCTTCAAAGGGAACGTAATCGGATTGCGGAAGTTTGAGATGCTGAACAAAGTGAATGTTTTTTTGAGACCTTCCCGTTTTGAATACGACCCTGCCATTGTACTGGAGGCGGCGTCGGCATGGGTTCCATCCATTGTATCCCGGGAAACCAACATGGGAGAATATATTGCAGAATTCGATGCTGGTATTCTACTGGATCAAAATACGCCCCATCATCTTGCCAAAGCAATAGCCAAATGTGCTTCCGAAATAGAAAACTATGGCTGGGAACAAAAAAGAAAGAATGCCCACAGAATGGTAACTGAAAAATTTCAGTGGGCCAATATCGCCAAAGAGCACATTAAAGTATACGAACGCGCTCTGGCTAGTCTTTGATAAAAGGCAAATGCACATTGGCATACTCAGCCATCTTTACCCGCTCCGGTAATTTTTTGAAAGACCTGAACGGGCCATCGTAAGAAAACATATTGACAATAGCAGGAGGCAATATTCCACCCGGATCCACTTCCAGTTCATATTCCACTTTTACTTTTTCGCCAGGCAAAGGACTAATAGTCCACTTACCTGAAGAATGCTGGATCCTTACGAGATTGGGGTTAACAGGAAGATAATCCGGTTTGTTTTCTGCCAGCACAGTTATTACTCTGGACTATTCATCCTGAAACATGGAGATTTTAATGATAAAATCCCGGTTCTTGACTGGCCATGGCATGGAAATTTCTCCATAGTAGTATAGGGATGACGGGGATTCCTGCTTAACAATATAACACTGTACTCCGTCTTTATCTGTTTTGAGCTTCCATTGCCGTGATGGCTGTGCCTCCGGAAACAACGCTACAAAAAGCAGGGTTGCCAGTAAGTATAATTTGTTGAACATCTTCCGGTCTATATTTTACGAATTAGGCAAAACAACACTATCGGTAGTTAACCAGATACCATTTAGTACCATCAGATATATAATTATAAAAACGATATCCACTCGATATACTTACCATTGAATTATCTGCCGGTCATGATGATACCGATACCTTGTTCATTTTATTACCATTATTTAATGAAATAGACATACAGAGAATATT
>JAQTZD010000058.1 GCA_028687975.1 Sediminibacterium sp. | reverse complement strand
ATGTTTAAAACACTGGAAGAAGTAGTGGACTATTACAATAACCCCCGGGCTTTGGTGAAGGATCCGGTAAACATAGACGAAAGCCTCCGGGAGCCACTGGGGCTTACAGCCGATGAAAAGACCGACCTGATCAATTTCCTGAAAACTTTAACCGACAAGCGTTTTACCCGGGATACCATTTGATTATTTTAACAAAAGATTGGAAAGGGTTGGTTGTAAATTGCAGTTCGTTTATCTTTAATACAAACACTGAATGATGGAAGACAAAAAACAATACAAAATTCTGCTTTGTGAAGACGATGCCAATCTGGGCATGGTTTTAAAAAATTACCTGGAGCTGAATGACTACGATATTACCCTCGAAAGAGACGGAAAGCTGGGACTGGCTGCTTTTCAGCGTGAAAAGTTCGATATCTGCCTGCTCGACGTTATGATGCCGAATATGGATGGTTTTACCCTGGCAGAAGAAATCAGGGATATCGACCCCGATGTGCCTTTGTTTTTCCTGAGCGCCAAAACCATGAAGGAAGACATCATTCAGGGATATAAACTGGGTGCAGACGACTACATTACCAAACCGTTCGACAGTGAAGTACTGCTACTTAAAATAAAAGCCATCCTCAAAAGAAACGAAGAAGAAAACAGGATCAACGACAATATTGAGTTCGACCTGGCTTCTTATCATTTCAACCCAAAACTGCGCGAACTGAAAAAAGGCGGTGCTGTGCAAACCCTTTCTCCCAAAGAGAATGAGCTATTGAAGATGCTGGCCGAACACAAAAACGATTTATTACCCCGCGAAAGAGCATTAAAGAAAATCTGGGGCAGCGATACCTATTTCAACGGAAGAAGCATGGATGTTTACATTGCCAAGCTCCGCAAATACCTGAAAGAAGATCCCGCTATTGAAATCGTGAACATTCACGGCAACGGATTCCGGTTGGTTGCTCCATAGTCCTAACTGAATAAATCTCCTGCAGAACCTTTCTGCATCACAACCCCAAGGTGATTGTAGGCTTTCAATGTAGCCTCCCTTCCTCTTGGGGTTCTTTGTAAGAATCCTTCCTGTATCAGGAAAGGTTCATACACTTCCTCAATGGTTCCCGGCTCCTCACCCACTGCAGTCGCAATGGTGGTAATACCTACAGGGCCTCCTTTGAACTTATTAATGATGGTTGCCAGTATACGGTTGTCCATTTCGTCCAGGCCATGTGCATCCACATTCAACGCTTTCAACGCGTGTTGTGTAATGCCCAGATCAATTTGCCCGTCGTTCAGGACCTGTGCAAAATCGCGCACCCTGCGCAATAAGCCATTGGCAATTCTGGGAGTACCCCTGCTTCTGCGGGCAATTTCTGCTGCGGCATCGGCGGTGATGGTGGTTTGCAAAATGGCTGCACTCCGCTCAATGATTTTCTGCAATACAACGGCGTTGTAATATTCCAGCCTGGATTTTATGCCAAACCTCGATAACAGGGGGGCAGTCAGCAATCCGCTTCTGGTGGTTGCACCCACCAGGGTAAAGGGGTTCAGGTTAATCTGAACACTTCTTGCATTCGGGCCGGAATCGATCATGATATCAATTTTAAAATCCTCCATGGCTGCATAGAGGTATTCTTCCACCACCGTACTCAACCGGTGGATTTCATCTATGAACAATACATCATTGGGCTGCAGGTTGGTCAGCAAACCGGCGAGGTCTCCCGGTTTTTCAATTACAGGACCGGAGGTTTCCTTGATATTCACCCCCAGTTCATTTGCCACGATCCGGCTCAGGGTGGTTTTCCCCAGGCCGGGAGGTCCGTGAAATAAAATATGGTCCAGGGCTTCTCCCCTTATTTTAGCGGCTTTGATGAAGATGACCAGGTTCTCTATCAGCTGAGGCTGACCGGAAAATTCATCAATTTCTTTGGGACGTATGCTGTTCTCAAACTCCTTATCGGCCGGATTGAGGTTGCTGCTATCACTATTCAGGTTGTTGTTCGGCATAACGAATCGAAATTACAAAAAATGCAGTGCCTATCTTTATATAAATTTATACCATGCAGCAGAGAAAAGCCTTGTTACTGGGAGCTACCGGATTAACCGGCAGCCTGTTACTTGACCGCCTGCTGGAATCGGAGTTGTACAGCAGCGTTACGATTTACGTACGAAAAGCAACAGGACGCAGCCATCCCAAACTGATCGAAGAATGCATCGACTTCGATACCATCCAAACTGCAGTAGAGGCAGACGATGTATTTTGTTGCTTAGGCACCACCATTAAAACAGCCAAAACCAGGGAAGCATTTTCGAAAGTAGACCTGCACTACCCGGTTAAAATTGCCAGGTTGCAGCTGGATGCGGGCAGCAAACGCTTCCTGGCAATCAGTTCCATGGGAGCCAATCCGCATTCCATGGTTTTTTACAGCAGAACCAAGGGGCTGATGGAAGAGGCGCTGCAGCGGATGGACTATCCTTCACTGTATATTTTCAGACCTTCTTTTATAGTGGGCAACAGAACGGAAAAAAGAGCCGGAGAAAAAATGGCTATCCGGATTACAGATTGGATCAATCCCCTGCTGGCGGGTCCGCTCAGAAACTATGCTTCGGTAAAAGCCACGGCCATCGCCGATGCCATGCTGCACTATGCAACCCAGGGACAATCCGGTAACCACTGCATCCTTTCAGGGACCATCAAAAACTTTGAATAATCATTGCGCGTATTGCATGAGTTGCAGTACCAGGTCGGGATCAGGACAATTTTGTAAATAGTGCTCCTGATCGGGCACCGCGCAAACACCCGGATAATCTCCTTTCTTGCCCTCCATATCTAAGATCAGCTGAAAATGCAGGTGTGGCGGCCAATGACCATTTTCATCAGGGCTCCCGAAATGTGCCAACAACTGGCCAGCTTCTATTTCCCTGCCCTCTTCCAGTGATTCTATATCCCGCAGGGATAAGTGACCGTAAAGACTGTAAAAGTGCTGGTCGCCAGCTGCATGCCGGAGTATAATGGTGGCGCCATAATCGCCCAAACGGTTGTTAAATGCAAAACTGTGCACCATGCCTTTGAATGGGGCAAAAACGGCTGTTCCGGCCTTTCCCCAGATATCCATTCCCAGGTGTAACCTACGGGGCATAGAGCCCGGAATACCGTCGAATACCCGGCTCCTGCTGTATACGGTCCGGTTTTCGGCATAACCGCCTATCCCAAATTCTGCTCCATGCCGGGCGAGCAGTCCGGAAACAAATTCAGCAAAACGGCCCGTATCTTCAATTACCTCCGCAGTCAATCCTGTATTGGCCTCCGTAAAGTCCATTTTCACCATTCGCTGGTGTTGGGGGTTGAAGGAAACTACCGGGTGAATGGCAGTTGCGGGCAGCGACTGTAACCATTCTTTGAATATTGTTGTGTTCATCGGGCAGGCGTTCTATCTTTAAGGTTAGCAAAATTATCTATATGAACAGAATTCTTTTCGCAATTGTATTGCTCAGTTGCAGTTTAGTGTCCAGTGCTCAAAGCACTCCGCTTTGGATGCGTTATCCGGCTATATCCCCGGACGGGCAAACCATTGTATTCAGCTATAAGGGAGACCTGTATACGGTCCCGACTTCGGGAGGTACAGCTGTTCCGCTGACGATGCACGAAGCACAGGATTATTATCCGGTATGGAGCCACGATGGAAAAACCATTGCTTTTGCCTCCGACCGATATGGCAACTTTGATGTATTTACCATTCCTGCTACAGGAGGAACGCCTACCCGGCTTACTTACCACAGTGCAGCAGATTATCCCTATGATTTTTCTCCCGACAACCAACAGGTCATTTTTGGAAGCGGCAGACAAATCAGCAACAACAATGTCCGGTTTTACAGCCCGCGTTTATTCCTGAATCTCTACAGCGTTTCTGTAAAAGGAGGCAAGCCATTGCTGATGACAGAAACAGGAGTAGAATACGCGCGTTACAACAGCAAGGGGACCCAGATTGTATACCAGGATAGAAAAGGATTTGAAGACGCGTTGAGAAAGCACCATACTTCTGCAGTTACCAGAGATATCTGGATCATGGATGTGAAGGCGGGCAGTTATAAAAAAATATCCGGATTTGAAGGTGAAGACAAAGAGCCTGTTTTTGGAAACGACGACCAGACCGTATTTTATCTGAGTGAAAAAAATGGTGACCAGAATCTTTACAAGCAAAACACTGATGGAAAAATGACCCAACTGACCAGCTTCAAACACCATCCGGTAAGACACCTCTCCATCAGCCGGAAAAACGAATTGTGTTTTAGCTGGAACGGAGAAATCTATACTTTGAAGGAAGGTGGTGAAGCAAGGAAAGTAAACATCAATATTCATTCCGATGCCCGCACCAATGCGGAGAAGATTATTCCCATCAATAGTGGTGCAACAGAATTTGCTTTAGCTCCCAACGGAAAGGAAATTGCTTTTGTGTTTCGTGGTGAAGTGTTTGTTACCAGCGTAGAAGGTGGCGTTACTAAACGAATCACCAATACACCACAACAGGAGCGTATGATCAGCTGGAGCCCCGACAGTAAGAAAATACTTTATGCAGCTGAACGCAACAATAACTGGGATATTTACCAGACCAGTGTTGTAAGAAAGGAAGAACCTTATTTTTATGCAGCTACCCTATTGAAAGAAGAAGCGCTGATTGCTACTCACGAAGAGGAATTCAATGCCAAGTATTCACCGGATGGAAAACAGGTGGCATACATCGCCGAACGAAATATTCTGAAAGTATTTACCCTGGCCGATAAAAAAACAAAGACCCTGCTTCCCGAAGGAAGGAACTACAGCTATGCAGACGGAGACTGGGATTACCAGTGGGGCCCCGACAGCAAATGGCTGATTTCCATCGACCAGGAAGGTACCTGGCAATATGGTAACCTGGCCATGATCAAAGCAGACGGAACCGGTGGTTTACAGAAACCCATTGAATCCGGCTTTGGCCAGTTCAACATCAAATGGGCGGCAGACGGAAAAGCCATTACCTGGGTAAACCCGCGTGAAGGAAGAAAATCCATCGCATTACTGGGAGATGTGGAGCTCGATATTTATGCAGGATTCCTCGACAAAGATTTGTATGATCGCATGCGCCTGAACAAGGCAGATTTTGCATTGCTGAAAGAAAAAGAAGAAAAAGAGAAAAAAGCGGATACCACCAAGGGCAAGAAGGACTCACTGGCAAAAGCCAATTTTGTTCCCGAACTGAAAGGATTCGAAGACCGGGTGATCCGCCTTACCATCAACAGTTCTTCCATTGCCGACTACTATATCAACAGCGATGTGAGCAAGGTATACTACCTGACTTCCTTCGAAAAAGGATATGACTTATGGGTAACCGAACCTCGTACCAGAGAAACCAGAATTCTGGCCAAACTGAGTGGTTCTCCGAGTGGCATTGAACCAAGTAAGGATGGCAAATTCCTGTTCCTGGTGAACAACGGCAGCCTCATTAAAGTAGATGCAGAAAGCGGTAAAATAACACCGGTAGGTATCAGCGGCGAAATGGTATTGAATGCGCCTGCAGAAAGAGCCTATATTTTTGAACATGCCTGGAGACAGGTAAAGAAGAAGTTCTACGATCCTTCCATTCATGGCATCGACTGGGAAATGTACAAAAACAATTATGCCCGGTTCCTGCCCCATATCAACAACAATTATGATTTCCAGGAATTACTGAGTGAATTGCTGGGAGAGTTGAATGCCTCCCATACCGGCGGCAGATACAACCCCAATGCTCAGGGTGGCGATGTTACCGCTGCATTGGGTCTGCTCTACGATGAAACCTTCCGCGGAAACGGTTTAAAGATTACTGAAGTGATTGCCGGAGGACCTTTCGACAAAGCAGGCAGTAAAGTAAAAGCCAGTCAGATCATTGAAAAAATAGATGGAGAAACGGTTGGCAACGATATAGACTGGGCCAGCCTGCTCAACAGAAAAACCGGCAAAAATGTATTGCTGAGTCTGCTGGATCCTGCAACTGGTAACCGTTTGGATGAAACAGTAAAACCAATCTCTATCGGAGCAGAATCGAACCTGATGTACAAACGCTGGGTAAATAAAATGAGAAAACTCACCGATGAACTCAGTGGCGGAAAAGTAGGCTATATACATGTTCGTTCCATGGACGACGGAAGTTTCAGAAATGTGCTGGATGAAGTAATGGGCAAGAACCTGAAGAAAGAAGCGCTGATTGTTGATACCCGTTTTAATGGCGGCGGATGGTTGCACGACGACCTCAATACTTTCCTGAGCGGCAAACGCTACCTCGACTTTGCACCACAGGGCAACCGGGTAACCGAAGGTGAACCGATGAACAGATGGCAGAAACCCAGTGTTGTGCTGATGAGTGAGAGCAATTACAGCGATGCATTCATCTTCCCTTATATCTATAAACAAAATGGCATTGGCAAACTGGTGGGTATGCCTGTTGCAGGAACCGGAACCGCAGTATGGTGGGAAGGTCAGATTGATCCGAGCATTGTTTTCGGTATTCCGATGATTGCCACAATCGGCAAGGAAAACCGGCCTACAGAGAACCTGCAGGTAGAGCCCGATATCAAGGTAACGCTCCCTTATGAAGCACTGATCAACGGCAAAGACACCCAACTGGAAGCAGCAGTGAAAGAAATGCTGAAGACCATTAAAAAATAAAACCGGTGCAGTACCCACTGCATCTTTGCTGAACAGATTCAACTAAAAATCCCGGTCATGATCATGACCGGGATTTTTTTTCTTATTGCCCTGGCGATACTGCGGCAATCTTTCCCTGGATTGCTTACCTCAAAATTCCTTTCGGGGCAGCTTTCTCCAGCAGGTATTTATAAATGAATTTTGTTTTTAAATTCTCGTAATGGTTGCTGCGCTCACGCAGGTTTCTCCATCCGTGTCTTCCACCCGGATAAAGCATGAATTCAAAATCCTTCCCTTTATCCTGCAATGCGTCGATCAGCTGAATGCTGTTCTGCATATGTACGTTGTCGTCCATGGTACCATGCACAATCTGCAACATGCCTTTGTATTTGTCTACATAACTCAGCACACTGCTGGTTTTATAACCTTCCGGATTTTCTGCCGGAGTATCCATGAATTTTTCTGTGTAATGACTGTCGTATAAATGCCAGTCTACCACAGTGCCTCCTGCCATTCCATGTGTGAATACAGAAGAGCCGTACGTTAATGCATAAGCGCTCATGTATCCGCCATAGCTGAATCCGGTAATGGCAATCTTTGCAGGGTCTGCATATCCTTTTTCTATAAACCATTTTGCCATGGTCATATAATCCTTCATTTCCCAGTAACCCAGGTTCCGGTGCATATAGTTCACCCCTGCTTTTCCAAAATGACCGCTGGCCCGGTGATCAAATGCAACCTGAATCAATCCTTCTTCGGCATAAAACTGTCTGTTGGTATTCCAGGCCCATCCATCCCATACCGTTCCTGCATTAGGACCTCCATAGATGCTCACCAGCATCGGATATTTTTTATTCGGATCCATATTGGCAGGCCAGGTTACCACAGCAGGCAGTTCAAATAACCCATCCTCACTTTTGATGCGGATCAATTCTGTTTTGGCCAGTGCATACTGATCCATATCTGTGCCTTTTGCATCACCCAACTGACGGATCAGTTTTCCCCTGGTGTCGAGCAAACTCATTTTAACAGGTGTACTGGTATTGCTGTAGGTAGTAATGAAATACTTGCCATTGGGAGAAAGGCTTACAGAACTATGGTTGAACTCGCCAAAGCTCAGGCGCTTCAGGTCGGTACCATTGAGCTTTACACTGTAAAGGTCTATTCTTGCAGTATTTTCTTTTCCTCTTGCAGTAAAATAAACCACGCTGTTCTTTTCATCAATCAGCAGCGTGCTCAACACAGTAAAATTGCCGGAAGTGATGGGATTAATCAGGGTGCCATCGTTGTTGTGCAGGTACAAATGATTCCATCCGGTTTTATCACTTTCCAGAATAAATGCCGGTCTTGTTTGCAGGAATGTAAACCTGCCGCCTGCCTTGTCTTCCAGGTCTACCCAGGTTTTCTGCTGTTCTTCGTACATGATCTTTTTAGCGCCTGTTGCCGGATTTACATCAAATATTTTCAAATGATCCTGTCCACGGTTGATCCACTGCACCAATAAAGTACTGCCATCATTGCGCCACACAGGCCAGCCAAAATACTGGTCTTCCTTTTCGTTAAAATCGGACCAGACGGTATTACCGCCATCCGGTGAAACAAATCCCAGTTTCACTTCCGGATTTCTGTCGCCGGATTTGGGATAGCGGGTTTCTTCCACAAATCCATGCTGACCATCGCTGTTGTAAATGGGGAACATGGCAACCATGCTTTCATCAAAATGCATGTAAGCCAGCTGTTTGCTGTTCGGATTCCACCAGAACGCACGGAAGCGGGTGGCGCGTCCGAATATTTCTTCCCAGTAAACCCAGCTTGCATAACCATTCAGCGTGGTGCTGCTGCCATCACTGGTTAAACGGGTTTCCTTTTGGGTTAAGAGGTTATAAGTATAGAGATCGTTGTTTTTGGTATACGCTATGTACGCGCTGTCCGGAGAAAAGGTAGGGTTCATTTCCACTGCCTTGTCGAAGGTAATCTGCTTTTCTACTGAACCGTTTTTATAAAACAGGTCGTTGTTTTTTACTGATACCGATTTGGCCGGAGGAACTGCTCCCTTCATCTGATCGGCAGTAGCTTCGGTCAGCTTGCCGGATTTTACTTCCATTACATAATTCTTAGCAGCAGAATCCGGATGAATCTTTTGTTTCAGGATCACTTTTTCATCGTCCAGCCATTTCATCACCACCGGCATTTCATTCCTGAAATGAGCCGGAAGCCTGTTGGCCAGCAGATCGGCAGTTGCTATTTTTTTGGTCTGCGCCTGTACGCCCGACACTGCAGTCAGCATCGCAATACCTAAGAGGAGTTTATTCATACACAAAATTTTGGAGCATGAATATACCAATTAACCGGTCACAAAACGGTTTCCTCCTGTTCATTTACATCAATGAAAATCTTAGAAGGCTTCATGCAGCCGCAGGTAATAGGCCCCTCCGGAAGTGCTGTTGCGGGCATAATCTACCCGAACAAACATCCGGTTCTTTTTATTTACCAGGAAGCGAAGGCCCAGCCCCCCTGCATAACGCGTTTGATCTAACTGGTAATGCCCGATCGACTGGTCCATCACCCCTGCTGAAGCAAAGGCTGCACCATAGATCCATCTCCAGATATGATAGCGAAACTCTGCCTGTGCTGCGGTGTAAGACTGATCGCGGTAGCGGCCGGTAAAATAGCCACGCATCAGCAAAGCGCCTCCCATCCGGGGCATTTCACGAAGGGGTATGTTTCCCGTACTGTTTTGTGAAGCGAGTTGAAAAGCAAGTGTATTCTCTTTACCCAAGGGGTAGTACTTACGTAAGTCCAGCAGCCAGGTATCAAACCGATACTGGTCTCCGCTCACCGGAAAACTATGTGTGAAATAAACTTCGGCAAAACTTCCCTTGCGGGCGCTGAACGGATAATCCCGGCCTTCGTATAAAACGGCCGGCCCCATGCCCAGCGATTTACTGCCCATAATGCCTGGTACTGCAGCACTCACCGGATCCAGTGGTTTGCTCACTTTCACATTGTATACATCACTGTAATCCAGCTTGAGGCCCACATACCACTGGTTGCGCAGCAAACGGTACGTTCGGCTCTCCAGAAATATTCTGCTGTAGTCCTGCGCATAATAATCATTTTCGGAAATGGTCTGGTTGCCCAATCCCCAAAACCGGTCGGAGAAAGTAGTATAGCCCGCCGATCCTCTGAAAACAAACTGCTCTCCCTTGGAAAAAACCTGCCAGGAACCCTTGATCTCAAACTGTCCCTTGGTGCTGTACGTAAGCTGCCCGTGTATGTAGGATCCACGTGCCTCAGACTTACCGTGTTTATCTTTGGCATTGAAGAAATATTCCAGTGCACCTCCAAAGCGCACCCCGGTTTCCGGCGAGGAAGTAAGGATCGGAATCGGAACAATCTTCAGGTTCATCAACGGAAGCGAATCCGGATTAATCAGATTTCGAAGAATCATCCGCGGCGGTCTTGGAATACTATCTCCTGCTGATGCCGTTAACGACAATCCAAGCGCAACAATAAGGACAGATTTATATAACGACATTGATCATTTTTCCTTTTACGAAAATGAATTTTTTAAGTGGCTTGCCCTCCATCCATTTCTGAACGAGTTCATTGGCCAGTACGGTTTCTTGAACAAAATCCTGTGCAGCATCGAGCGGAAGGTTGATATTGGTTCTCACTTTCCCATTGATGCTTACCGGATATTCCTTAGAGGACTCTGCAACATAAGCTGCATTGAACACAGGGAAGGGTGCATCCAGTACAGAACCAGCATTACCCATGGCATGCCAGAGTTCTTCGCTGATGTGCGGTGCATAAGGCGTAAGCAGGATCAGCAATTGTTCCAGGATTACTTTCTTATTGCATTTCAGATCGCTCAGTTCATTCACACAAATCATGAAGCCGCTCACCGCAGTATTAAAGCTGTAGCGTTCTGTATCGTCTTCAATTTTTTTGATGGTCCGGTGCAATACTTTTAATTCAGCGGCAGTTGGTTGCTCATCTGTCCACTGCTTTCCTTTTACCTCATCGTAAAACAGGCGCCAGAGTTTTTTCAGGAAACGATGTACGCCTTCTATACCCTTGGTATCCCAGGGTTTACTCTGTTCAACAGGGCCCAGGAACATTTCGTACATACGGAATGTATCGGCTCCGAACTTCCCCACCAGGATATCCGGATTCACCGTATTGAACTTGGACTTCGACATTTTTTCTACTTCGGCCCCGCAGATATATTTGCCATTTTCCAGCACAAATTCTGCCTGCGCATATTCTCCGTTCCGCCATTGTTGAAAGGCATCTATATCCAATTCGTAACCATCCACAAAATTCACATCCACATGAATCGGATGGGTATCGTACTGATCTGTAAGACCGGCCGAAACAAACAGGTTGGTATTGTGCTTGTCGCGGTATACAAAACGGCTGCTTCCCTGGATCATTCCCTGGTTCAGCAATTTGCGGAATGGTTCATCAAAACCAATATGTCCGAGATCGTAAAGCACTTTGGTCCACATCCTGCTGTACAGCAGGTGACCAACGGCATGCTCGGTACCTCCGATATAGAGATCCACCTGGTTCCAGTAGTCGCTAACT
This sequence comes from Sediminibacterium sp., assembly GCA_028687975.1. Taxonomy (GTDB): domain Bacteria; phylum Bacteroidota; class Bacteroidia; order Chitinophagales; family Chitinophagaceae; genus Sediminibacterium. The sequence continues at coordinate 7,011 of JAQTZD010000058.1, read as the reverse complement.
TTTCTGTCGCAGAAATTTTCGTTGTTGTTCGGATCCATATAGCGCAGGAAATACCAGCTGCTACCTGCATAACCCGGCATGGTATTGGTTTCCAGGTTGCGGCTGGTCCAGTCGGGGATATTGGCCAGGGGTCCCTCTCCCTCCGGTCCGGGACTGTAACTGTCTACTTCGGGCAACAACAAAGGCAATTCGTTTTCCGAAAGCGGATACGCAATACCATTCTTCCAGGTAATCGGAAAAGGTTCTCCCCAGTAGCGCTGTCTGCTGAATGCCGCGTCGCGCATTTTGTAATTCACTTTCTTTTTACCAATCCCCATGGCAGAAAGCTTGTTGATCACCATTTCAATTGCATCACGCATGATCACGCCATTCAGAAAATCGCTGTTGGTCAGCGGTACATCTTTGGTAGCATTGGCTTCGGTTCCATCAAAATGTTCGCCAATGATATTGGTAATGGGTATATTGAAATGATTGGCGAATTTAAAATCGCGCTCATCGCCGCAGGGAACTGCCATGATGGCTCCGGTTCCATAACCGGCCAATACATATTCTGATATCCAGATTGGAATCTGTTTTCCGTTAAAAGGGTTCAGTGCGTAGGCACCAGTGAAACAGCCGGTGATTTTTTTCTCTGCCTGGCGTTCCCGGTCGCTCCTGCTGTTTACATAAGCTATGTACTCCGCTACTGCAACTTGCTGTTCTGCGGAAGTGATTTGCGCAATCAGTTCATGCTCTGGCGCCACTACCATAAAATCTACACCGAAGATGGTGTCGGGTCTGGTAGTATATACAGTAAGTTTCCGGTCTTGTTGTTCATGAATGGCAAAATCAATTTCTGCACCGTAACTCTTGCCGATCCAGTTGGTTTGCATTTCGCGCATGGCATCGCTGAACTCTATCTGATCCAGTCCGCTGATCAGCCGGTCTGCATATTCCGTAATCCGGAGATACCACTGGCGAAGTTTTTTCTTGACCACAGGATGGCCACCGCGTTCACTAACCCCGTTCACCACTTCGTCGTTGGCCAGTACTGTTCCCAATGCCTCACACCAGTTTACTTCTCCATGGCCACAAAAAGCCAGGCGGTAATTCATTAAAATATCCTGCTGTTCCTTTTCGGAAAATTGCTTCCAGGCTTCTGCAGTAAACTTCACTTGATCGTTTCCCGGGCAGGCATGTACTGCATTTCCTTCCTTTTCAAAGCTTTGAATCAGCCCTTCAATAGGTTCTGCGTTTTGGGTATGGCGGTTAAAGAAGGCACCAAACAATTGCAAGAAAATCCATTGGGTCCATTTATAATACCCCGGCTCACAGGTACGCACTTCGCGTTCCCAGTCGAAGCAAAAACCAATATTGTCGAGCTGCTTTCTGAAATTATCAATATTCTGCACCGTACTTATGGCCGGGTGCACTCCATGCTCAATGGCATACTGTTCGGCTGGCAGTCCAAATGCATCGTAGCCCATTGGGTGCAATACATTAAACCCTTTGAGTCTTTTAAACCGGCTGAAAATATCGGAAGCAATATACCCCAGGGGATGTCCTACATGCAACCCTGCCCCACTGGGATAAGGAAACATGTCCAGCACATAAAATTTAGGCTTGCTGCTGCTGTTGCTTACACGATAGGCATTGGTCGTTTTCCAGTGCTCCTGCCATTTTTGTTCAATTGATCTGAATTGATAGTCCATATTAGCGGTCTCCGAAGAAATTTATGTTTAACCTGGAATAAATACAATTTACATTTCCTTAACGCCCTGCCCCAGTGAATCTCTTAATTTCATTGGACAAATAAGCGTTTTAGTGGCTGCAAATGTAAGTCATTAGCCATCAAAACCCTACATTTGTACACAGGCCGGTGTCAACCCATGGTTGCCCCCGGCAGGACCTAAAACAGTTATCAACCCATGGCCGGAGCAGGAAAATCTACATTAAAAAGAAGCAAACCCAATTATATTTATACCATCGTGGGGGTTTCCCTGGTATTGCTGATTATGGGCATTATGGGCTGGTTCTTCCTCAACCTGAATTCTGTAGGTAATGCTTTTAAAGAGGATATCCGCCTCAGCGCTTACCTCAGGACCCTCAACAAAGATACCATCGGACAGATCCAGCAGTTTATTGCCTCCAGACCATATGCAAAAGACGTTGTATATGTAGACAAAGCCAATGCCCAACAGATCTGGAACAAGGAGAACAACGAAGACTGGGCTAAAATCCTGGATGTGAACCCCCTTCCGGAGAGCATCGACTTCTATGCAAAAGCCGAATACGTAAACAAAGACAGTCTTACCAAAATTTCCGACGATCTGATGACTGCCTATGGCAACCAGATTACGGACCTGCAATATCCGCAGTCGCTGGTAAACAACCTCAACGAAAGAGCCTCCAAAATTGGACTGATTTTTCTGGTAGTAGCCATTATACTGAGCATTATTGTCATTTTCAGTATCGACAATACCATTCGTTTGGCCATGTTCAGTAACCGCTTCCTGATTAAAACCATGCAAATGGTAGGGGCTACCCGGGGATTCATTGCCAAACCCCTGAATATTCGTGCCCTGATCAATGGGCTGATCAGTTCCGGCATTGCCATTGTACTGCTGTTTACCCTGATCGGCTGGGCCGAAAGCCAGTTCCCGCAATTAAAAGCCATCCGGAACCTGGAACATACCCTGCTGCTTTTTGGCGGTCTGATAGTACTGGGCGTAGGAATTTCCGTTCTGAGTACCTACCGCAGTGTACTGAAGTACCTTAAAATGAAACTCGACGAACTCTATTAACCTATATATTTACACTCAAATTTTATAAATAATACGAACATGAGCAATCAACCTCATAAAGCCAATACCCTTTTTGCAAAAGAAAATTATACCTGGATGATCATTGGTGCCGTAATTATTGCATTAGGCATGGTCTTGATGAGTGGCGGTAAAAGTGCAGATCCCCATGTTTTTGATACCAATGAAGTATATGGCACTGTCCGCCTCACCGTTGCGCCAATTCTGATTGTACTGGGCCTGCTGGTGGAAGTTTATGCCATTTTCAAAAAGAGCAACAAAACAGCCTGATTCTGGCTGGTCTTATTCTCTACCTCATTCAAAAAGCGGCACTAACAGACCGCTTTTTTTGTTCCGGGCATTCCGCCATAAACTTTATATTTAATCCCGAATTGTTCTTAATCTATTGTTGATATGACCATTTTTGAAGCCGTTGTTATTGCTATTATTGAAGGCATCACCGAATTTCTTCCGATCTCTTCCACAGGGCATATGATTATTGCCAGTTCGTTTATGGGAATAGCCAAAGACGACTTTACCAAATTATTCGAAATAGCCATTCAGCTGGGAGCTATCCTTTCTGTAATTGTGCTGTACTTTAAAAAATTCTTTCCGCTGAACCACTGGAAGTTTTATGTAAAACTGCTGATCGCTGTTGTACCGGCATTGGTACTGGGATACATCTTCGACGATAAAATTGACGCCTTGCTGGAAAGCCCGCTAACGGTTTCAATCACCATGCTGGCGGGAGGTATCATCCTGATCTTCATCGACTCCCTGTTTAAAACACATAGCATCGAAAAAGAGGAAGACATCAGCTATACCAGGGCCTTTATAATCGGCGTCTGGCAGTGCATTGCCATGATCCCCGGTATCAGCAGAAGTGCTTCCAGTATCATCGGAGGTATGCAGCAGAAACTCACCAGAAGTCTGGCGGCTGAATTCTCTTTTTTCCTTGCTGTTCCCACCATGGCTGCTGCCACCGGTTATAAATTGCTGAAAGCATTTAAGAATACCCCGGAACTGATCACCACCAAATCTAACCTGATCCTTCTTGGTGTTGGCAACATGGTTGCGTTCGTTGTTGCCATGCTGGCGATCCGCTTCTTTATCGGATTTCTGCAAAAACACGGATTCCGCCTGTTTGGCTGGTACAGAATTGTGGTGGGGCTGATTCTACTCATCTTAATCTATACCGGACATTTAAACTAATTTCCGATGACAAAAACCGCCAGCAAAAAAGTTATTAACGGATGGGCCATGTACGACTGGGCCAACAGCGCCTATAACCTGGTCATTACTTCTACCATTTTTCCGGCTTATTACGAAGCGGTCACCGGCGACGGAAATGAAAACACCCAGGTAGATTCCGTGATACTTTTCGGCAGGACTTTTGTAAATACCGCTTTGTACAATTATGCACTGTCTGTTGCTTTTATACTGGTAGCCATCAGCTCTCCCATTTTATCGTCTATTGCCGATTACAAAGGCAACAAGAAAAAATTTCTTTTCTTTTTCTGTACCCTCGGAAGCATTGCCTGCTCTTCCATGTATTTTTTTGATGCGCACAATCTCTGGTTTGGCCTGCTCTGCCTGATATTGGCCTGCATCGGATTCTGGAACAGCCTGGTATTCTACAATTCATTTCTCCCGGAAATTGCCGCTCCTGCAGACCAGGACAGGGTAAGTGCAAGGGGATTTGCCATGGGCTATACCGGCAGCATGATTTTACAAATCATCTGCTTTGTATTTGTATTATCCCCCGATAGCTTTGGTATCACAGTTGGTAAAGCTTCCCGGATTTCTTTTCTGCTGGTAGGTATCTGGTGGTGGGGGTTTGGTCAGTTTGCCCTGAGAAGATTGCCTGCAAGCGCTCCCATTGGCAATGGCAGCAATACCGATATTTTTACCAAGGGATATAAAGAGCTGAATAAAGTATGGCAACAGGTAAAGCACCTGCCCGTACTCAAAAGATACCTTTTTGCTTTTTTCTTTTACAATATGGGTGTGCAAACTGTTATGCTGGTAGCCACCCTGTACGGCAAGAGTGAACTGAATATACCCACTACCAACCTGATTATTGCCATCCTGATTATTCAACTGATTGCCATTCCCGGAGCATATACCATTGCATTACTTTCCAAAAAACAGGGCAATTTCAGGGCGTTGATGATAACTGTACTCGTTTGGATTGTGCTTTGTATCATTGGATACAACCTGCCCAGAAACGGCATCCTGCCTTTCTACGGATTGGCCACCATGGTCGGTTTTGTAATGGGAGGTATTCAGGCGCTGAGCCGGAGCACCTATGCCAAACTGATGCCCGAAACAAAAGACACTACTTCGTTTTTCAGCTTTTATGATGTAACCGAAAAAATTTCGATTGTAATAGGCATGCTCAGTTTCGGATATATCAACGAGTTTACGGGCACCCAAAGAAATTCTGTACTGGCGCTGGTGGTTTTCTTTGTAGTAGGCCTGATCATTTTGTATACAGCAGCTGTGCTTCAAAAGAAAATTCACCAACATGAAACTTTATAGCATCAATACCGGTTATTTTAAACTGGATGGCGGCGCCATGTTTGGCGTGGTTCCCAAAAGCATCTGGAACAAACTGAATCCTGCAGATGAAAACAATCTCTGTAACTGGGCTTTAAGATGTTTACTGATTCAAACCAATGACCGGCTGATCCTGGTAGATACAGGCATGGGCAATAAGCAGGATGCAAAATTCTTCGGACACTATTACCTGAACGGAAACGACAGCCTGGACGGATCCCTGGCAGCGCACGGCTTCAGCAGAAAAGACATCACCGATGTATTTCATACCCACCTCCATTTTGATCATTGCGGAGGAACCATAGAAAGAACAGGCGACCAGTTGGTTCCTGCCTTCCCCAATGCCCGTTTCTGGAGCAATATCCAACACTGGAACTGGGCTACCCAACCCAACGACAGAGAAAAAGCTTCCTTCTTAAAAGAAAACATATTGCCCATTCAGGAGAGTGGCCGTTTACAGATGGTCGATCTTCCTCCTGCTCCTTTCGACAACAACGGTTTGCTGGGGTCTGTACCTTTTGCAGATGGAATCACCCTCCGTTTTGTGAATGGACATACCGGAGAAATGATGCTGCCGCAGATTTCCTATAAGGGAAAGACCATTGTATACATGGCCGATCTGCTTCCCTCCGCAGCACATATTCCACTGCCATATATCATGGGATACGACATGTTTCCGCTGACTACACTAAAAGAGAAAAAATCGTTCCTGCAGGAAGCAGCAGACAACGGGTACATCCTGTTTTTTGAACACGATCCCGTACATGAATGCTGCACGGTTCAGCAAACAGAAAAAGGCATCCGGGTAAAGGATACCTTTCAACTGAATAGTATTTAACGCGCTGAATTAGCGGAAAGAAATCAGGGAACTCATGGGATAACGGAGGTTCTTGTACCCCATCATATCCACTTTGATACTACCAATCACAATCGGACTTTCAATCCGCAACGGTACATGGTTGGCATCGTCGCTAACCCATACAGTCATTTTTTCTCCACCGGAAAAGATGGTTCCTTTTACCAGCAACGGCTTGAATTTAATCGCCCTGAATTTTCCGTATTTGGTTTTGATTTCTTCCTTACCAAGGTACTTGATATAAAGATTGTACACCTCATTATCCAGAAACATGCTGAAAGGAATTTTATCGTCTACTTTGTATTTGGAGAAATCGATATTTCTTGCATAGTAAATAGAGCTCAACACATCCTGTATGCAGGCAGGAACTTTAAAAACACCCTTGGTGGTTACAGCAATATTCTGTTCCTTATTGAAAGTAACATTCTCGTTGATCTTGTAGCCACCTTCTTCCACATTCCGCAGAAACTTGAGGGGTTGCATGGTGGTGGTATCGATAAAGGTTTCGTACTTATCCCGAACCTTGAAAATCCAGTCGTAGCTACTGTTGGAAGTACCAATACCCGTTACATGGTATACCGGTTTGTGTCCGAATTTTTCCAGCCCAACCGAAAAATTGGCTGTGCCCGCGTTCACATACAGGCCAATTACAGAATAGAAAACATTAAAACTCACACTTTCACCTTCCTGGAAAGCATTGTTCCGGATACCACAAAAATCGTCCCCTGCAGAAAGAGAAATGGCTCCGGGTAAAATCAGCAACAGCAGTAATAATTTTTTCACTGTTCGATCATTTATTGTTTCTGAAAATTCTTA
>JAQTZD010000140.1 GCA_028687975.1 Sediminibacterium sp. | reverse complement strand
AATCGGTGCAGCCACTTTTCTCAGGACAGGTGCACCATAGGCAACAATTGGTAAAATCATGCTTAATTCAACTTGAGTTGGTGCAAAAGTACCCCGAAACGGGCAACCGGCAAAAGGCTTATTGTACATGTTGCAGGTATTCCTGCAGCATAATGGTGGCGGCAATCTGGTCTACATTTCCTTTTTCTCTCCGGTCTTTTTTCTTCATCCCCATTTCTACCATGGCCCGCACGGCCATTTTGGAGGTATATCGCTCGTCTACTTTCTGAATGGGAATATCCGGAAAAGCCTTTGTTAATTGTTTGATGGCAGCATGCACCAGCGGCGTAGCATGCGTGGCAGCATCGTTCAGGTCGAGGGGGTCACCAATCAAGATCAGTTCAACCGGCTCTTTTTTGCAATAGTCCTGTAAAAAAGGAATCAGCTCTTTGGAAGGAATGGTGGTTAATGCAGTGGCAATGATCTTTAACGGATCAGTAACAGCCAGTCCTGTTCTTTTACCACCATAGTCTATACAAATAATTCTAGCCACTTGATTGAAGGATTATTAAAGAAATGCTACCAGCCGAACTGTAAAAATACGGAACTGATCACGATCACACCAAAAACCACACTGGCAATCCCATTGGCCGTCATGAAAGCCAGGTTCACCCTGCTGAGGTCGTTGGGTTTCACCAGCAGGTGCTGGTAAATCAGCATACCAATGAATACGGCCACACCAATCCAGTAAATCCAGTGGAACTCGCCCACGAACCCTGCAAGCAGCACACAAACCGCACTCAGCAGGTGCAGCAGTTCGGAAATACGCAACGCACCAGCTTTACCAAAAGCAGTGGGAATGGAATACAGCTGCTGCGACTGGTCGAACTCCACATCCTGCAAAGCGTAGATGATATCGAAACCACTCACCCAAAAGATAACGGCAAAAGAAAATAAAATGGGCAACCAGGCAAATACACCGGTAACCGCCAGGTAAGCGCCAATGGGCGCCAGCGAGAGGCCAAGGCCTAGTACCAGGTGGCAGAGCGGCGTGAATCTTTTGGTGAAGCTGTAAAACAAAATCACGAACAAAGCCACGGGCGACAGAAAGAAACAAATGCTGTTGATGAAAAAAGTAGCCACCATAAACGCAACGCAGTTCAGGATCACAAACAAGAGCGCACTTTCTGCGGAGAGAATACCGGCAGGAATTTCCCGGATGGCGGTACGCGGATTTTTGGCATCAAAATGACGATCGAGGTAGCGGTTAAAACCCATGGCCGCATTCCGGGCAGTAACCATGCAAACCAGCACCAGCAAGAGCTTGCGCAGGATCACTGGCTCAACCAGGGCGCTCATGGAGGATGCAACAATATTTGCCTCGTTTAGCTGAGTATGAGGAATGGCAATAAAAAAACCAATCATTGCAAAAGGCATTGCAAAAATGGTATGAGAAAATTTAACCAGACTGAAGTAATTCTTAATGGTACTCAAAACGATACGGATTTTACATGTTATTGTTTGGATATCAGCAAGCCTTCTGCGGCCTTCCATAAAACGATGCCTGCAGCAACAGATACATTCAGCGAATGTTTGGAACCCATCTGCGGAATCTCGATGCAGCCGTCGCAGAGCGCCAGCGCATCATCGGATACCCCTTCCACTTCATTGCCCAGCACCAGGGCGGTTTTGGCATCCCGAAGGCTGAACTGCTCCAGGGAAATACTGCCCTCGGCCTGTTCAACCCCATAAATCATATAGCCCTCCTTTTTCAGTTCAGCCAGCGCGGCTACGGTGGTATCGGCATATTTCCAGGTAACGGTTTCGGTGGCCCCCAGGGCGGTTTTATTGATGTCGCGGTGCGGAGGGCGCGGAGTATACCCGCAGAGGTAAATGGCCTCGATCAGAAAAGCATCAGCCGACCGGAAAATACTGCCCACATTGTGCATGCTGCGGATATTATCCAGCACCAGTACCAGGGGTGTTTTACCAGCCTGCTTAAAGGCTTCCACCGATTTTCTGCCCAGTTCATCCATGTTCCATTTACGCATGGCGCAAAGGTAAATCCATCCACTCATATAATCTAGGTATCTATTTGCAGGGCAACGAGGCCTGCAGAAATATATTAAAGCAATGGCCGGCCAATCCAAGGTAAGATCAGTTACTTTTCCACATATCGCCACCCGACCTTATAGGCTTGCAGAGCATCGTTATATTTGTCGGCCATGGCAAAAAGCGGAAACGATACACCATTAATGCAGCAGCATCGGGCTATTAAACAGAAATACCCCGATGCTGTTTTGTTGTTCAGGGTGGGTGATTTTTATGAAACATTCGGAGAGGATGCAGTAATTGCCTCCAGGGTATTGGGCATTACGCTCACCAAAAGAAACAATGGCGCAGCAGCTTCCAGCGAACTGGCGGGATTCCCCCATCATTCACTGGACACCTACCTGCACAAACTGGTGAAAGCCGGATACCGGGTGGCCATCTGCGACCAGCTGGAAGATCCCAAAACCGTAAAGGGCATAGTGAAGCGGGGCGTAACCGAAATGGTGACCCCCGGAGTAGCCACCAACGATAAATTGCTGGAATACAAAAGCAATAACTTTTTAGCCGCCATCCATTTTACAGAACAACAAACCGGCATAGCCCTGCTCGATATATCTACGGGAGAATTCTTTGTAGCACAGGGCAATGAAGAGTACATCGATAAATTGTTGCAGAGCCTGCAACCGGCAGAAGTTATTTTTCAGCGCAGTTACCAAAAGCATTTCAAGGAAAACCATGGCAGCCGGTTTTATACCTATACCATGGAGAGCTGGATATTTGAGGAAGCCTCTGCCACAGAGCGGTTGCTGAAACATTTTCAGACCCATTCCCTGAAAGGATTTGGCATAGAAGGACAAACCGAATCCATCATTGCAGCAGGCGCTATTCTATATTACCTGAAAGAAACAGAACATCCCAACCTGCAACACATCACTTCTATCCAGCGGATAGAACGCGAAGACTTTTTGTGGATGGACCGCTTCACCATCCGCAACCTGGAACTCCTGCCCAACGGGTCGGAACAGCATACCAGTTTGCTGCAGGTGCTGGATCATACGGTGAGCCCCATGGGTGCAAGGATGCTGAAAAGATGGCTGGTATTTCCGCTGCGCGATCTGCAGAAGATCAACGAGCGGCTGGATGCAGTAGCCAGCCTGATCCTGCAGACCGACCTACGCAATCAACTGGCACAGGCCATCAAAGCCTGCGGAGATGTGGAGCGCATCGTGAGTAAAATACCGCTGCGAAAAATCAATCCCCGCGAAGTAGTACAACTGGCCAGGGGACTGGAACAAACCGCACAGATCAAAGCCTGGCTGGAAGCAGGCAGCAACCCCTTCTTGCAGAAACTGGCCGGCATGCTGGATGGATGTGCAGCCATCGTAGAACGCATCAGCAAAGAAATAGTAGACGCCCCGCCAGTGATGGTGAACAAGGGCGGCATCATACGTGAGGGCGTGGATGAGGAACTGGATCAGCTGAGAAAGATCGCCACCGGCGGAAAAGAATACCTGATCAATATACAACAGCGCGAAGCCGAAAGAACCGGCATCCATTCGCTGAAAATCAGTTTCAACAATGTGTTTGGCTATTACCTGGAGGTAACGAATTCACACAAGAACAAGGTACCGGCCGACTGGATCCGCAAACAAACATTGACCAGTGCAGAACGATACATTACACCGGAGCTGAAAGAATACGAGGAAAAGATCACGGGAGCGGAAGACAAGATATTGAACATCGAAACAGAACGATACAACCAGCTGTTGCTGGATCTGCAGCAATACATAGCACCGGTACAGGTGAACGGCCAAGTACTGGCAACGGTGGATTGCCTGAACTGTTTTGCAGAAAATGCATTGCAGTTTGGTTATAAAAAACCGGAACTGCACGAAGGGCTGGAACTGGAGATCACCGAAGGAAGACATCCGGTGATAGAAAGAAACCTGGGAGCCGATGAAAGCTATGTATCCAACGACATACAGCTGGATCCCTACAGCCAGCAGGTGATCATATTAACGGGCCCCAACATGAGTGGTAAAAGTGCCTTGCTGCGCCAGACCGCCATCATAACGCTGATGGCCCATATGGGCAGTTTTGTACCGGCCACGGCAGCAAGGATACCGCTGACCGATAAGATATTTACGCGGGTAGGTGCATCCGATAACCTGAGCGGAGGAGAATCCACGTTCATGGTAGAGATGAACGAAACCGCCAGCATCATCAACAATATGAGCGCCCGCAGCCTGATCTTGCTGGATGAAATAGGCCGCGGAACAGC
>JAQTZD010000057.1 GCA_028687975.1 Sediminibacterium sp. | reverse complement strand
CAGCCACATTCTTTTCCACCTTAGTTCTTCCTGTTTCATCTGTCCCTTCGAATACTTGTCCCATAACCGGTGGTTGTGGTAATTGTATCGCTCAAAGAATGAGTCAAAGTCATTGATTCCCCTCTTGTCCAATTCCTGACTACGGTATACATCCTGCATGGCTTCTTTAGAATTGGTATTGAAATCCCAAAGGGTATGATCTAAATCGAAGAAGAGGTGTTTGTATTGCATGGGCGCAAAGGTAAGCCTTGACCGGTAAAAAGGATATGTTGTAGCTTTGACCTGCTTTAACCCTTAACTATTCTTTATGATCGTTGTTATTACAGGCGCTTCCAAAGGAATTGGCAAAGCCATTGCCGAACAGTTTGCCGGCCAGGGACACCAATTGTTGCTCTGCAGCAGGGGCGAAAAATCGCTCTACGATACCGTAGCAGATCTGCAAAACCGGTTTCCGGAATGTACTGTAAACGGGCGTGTTTGTGACATGAGCAACAAAACGGAGGTGCAGGATTTCGCATTCTGGTGCCTGCAGCAGGGTACACCGGATATCCTGGTGAACAATGCCGGTCAGTTTGTACCGGGCAGTATTCACAACGAGGCCGATGGTATTCTGGAGCAAATGATCAAAGTAAACCTGTACAGCGCCTATTATTTAACCAGGGCGCTTTTACCCGCAATGATCCAGGCTCAATCGGGTCATATTTTCAATATCTGTTCCATTGCTTCCCTCAATGCTTACGCCAACGGCGGCAGCTACAGCATCAGCAAATTTGCCCTCCTGGGCTTCAGTAAGAACCTGCGGGAAGAACTCAAGCCCAAAGGCATCAAGGTTACGGCAGTATGTCCTGGTGCTACTCTTAGCAGCAGCTGGGAAGGCTTTGAGATAGATCCTAAGCGGATCATGGAAACGGCGGATGTAGCCAAAATGATTCTTGCTGCCGCCAGCCTTTCGCCAATGGCAGTGGTGGAAGACATCATCCTGCGTCCGCAACTGGGCGATCTCTGATGCATGTGCGCAGCACCTCACTTAACAATAGGGTAACCATTCCCTAACATTCACGTCATATACCGATTGGAACTTTGCTAAACTCCAATCTATGGACAAACGTCCGCTTGATGTTGTAGTAATGAGCGACCTGCACCTGGGTACCTATGGTTGCCACGCTACAGAAATCGTTAACTACCTCAAAAGTATCCAGCCACAGATTCTGGTTTTGAACGGTGATATCATTGATATCTGGCAGTTCAACAAAAGATACTTTCCTGTATCGCATATGCAGGTGATCAAAGAGATCATGAATATGCTGAGCAAAGGCACCCGCGTAATTTACATTACCGGCAACCACGATGAATCCCTCCGCAGATACAGCGATATGCAGATGGGTAATTTTCAACTCACCGATAAAGTGGTGATGGAGATCAATGGTAAGATGACCTGGATTTTTCATGGCGATGTGTTTGATGCCACTACAAAAGGCAGCGCCAAATTACTGGCCAAACTGGGTGGCCACGGCTATGACCTGCTGATCCTGATCAACAGTTTCATCAACTGGTGTCTGAGAGCCATGGGTAGGGAGAAAATGAGCTTCAGCAAAAAAGTAAAGAACAGCGTTAAGAAAGCGGTTTCCTGGATTGGTGATTTTGAACAGACTGCTGCAGAGCTGGCCATTCAAAAGAAATACGACTATGTGATTTGTGGTCATATTCACCAGCCGCAGAAAAGAGAAGTGGTAACCGATGAAGGTTCTGTTGTGTACCTCAACAGCGGCGACTGGATAGAAAACCTGACTGCATTGGAATACAAACAGAACGAATGGACCATCTTTCAGTACAACGAAAAAGATTTTGTAAAAGCGAAAGCACCGGTGGTAACCATGGATAAAAAACTGCCCAAACTGAATGTGGTAACCGATGAAGTGGCCCTGTTTATTCACTCTTTAGCCCTGCAATCATGAAAATATTATACGCAGTTCAGGCAACAGGCAATGGCCATATCAGCCGTGCGATGGAATTGTTGCCCTTTTTAGAACAATACGGAACAGTGGATGTGTTCCTGAGCGGCAATAACAGCCATCTTCAGCCGGCACTGCCGGTTAAATACCGAAGCAAGGGACTCAGCCTGTTTTATGGGAATAAGGGTGGGTTGGATTACTGGAAGATGCTGAAGGATTTTAGTCTTCGTCGCATCTGGAACGAAGCCCGCTCCTTACCTGTAGAAAACTACGACATCGTTCTCAATGATTTCGACAGCATTACTTCTTTGGCCTGTAAGCTAAAACATGTTCCCAGTGTTGGTTTCGGGCACCAGGCCGCGTTCAGAAGCGATGCAACTCCCAGGGCTGCTAAAAAAGATGCAGCAGGTGAACTGGTATTGAAAAATTATGCCACGGCCACTGCCTACACAGGACTGCATTTTGCCAACTACGATGATTTTATTTTTTCTCCGGTAATCAAGAGTGATGTATTGCAGGCCAATCCTGAGAACAGGGGCCATATAACCGTATATCTTTCACACTACAGCGATGAAGTGGTGATGCAGTCGCTTCAACAAATTGATGGCGTTCGATTTGAACTGTTTTCCAAAAAAATACAGGAGCCGGTACGTTTTGGCAATATTACCCTGCATCCCATCAGCAATCAGGGATTCACCAGCAGCATGATCCATAGTGCGGGTGTGATTACCGGTGCCGGATTTGAAACACCTGCGGAAGCCCTCTATCTTGGCAAGAAACTGTTGTGTCTGCCCATCCGTGGCCAATATGAGCAATGGTGCAATGCTGCGGCTTTAGAAGCACTTGGAGTTGGTATTGTAGAAAAGATCGATGCAGGTTTTGCTGCAACCGTTGAGGAATGGCTGAATGCGCCTGCACCCCAACAGCTGATCCTGCAGCAGAATACGTACGAAATTGTTCAGCATACTATAGAACTGGCCCGAAGCATTCGTAAGGAACAGGTTGTTGAAGCAGAGTGGATCACAGAAGAAGATTTTATTACCCTGCAGTAACCAGGCTACCGGAGCAATCCATTTTAAACATATCAGTTCTCGCCGGCCAGTAATACCTGCCAGGCTTCGTTCACTTTGTTTTCGTTCAGCAGGGATGCTGCATAAGTATGCAGTTCCTTTTCCATTTCTGCCGGACTAATGGCGTAATAACCAATGATGTTGCGCAGCCGGTCGTCTTCGAATGCCGGATCGATCAATGGTTCCTCATGCACATTGGCCAGCTGCCCCAAATGATTGCCCGTTAAGATTTTACTGTTGCGGATGCTCTCGGGCAAAGCATCTATGCCAATACCCAGTTGTGTATTAGGTTTGGCCACTTTAAACAGGTTACTGCTGTTGATCCTGCAATACCAGTCGCCGCCGAGGCGGGCTACATGGTGCATTTTCTCCTGGTCGATCATGGTTTTATCTGCGTTCAGGATGGCATCGTCCACATGCATGCACAATACTTCCGCTATCACCAGTTGTCCTGCGCCGCCTTCATTACCCAGGCTCTTTATTTCGTTCACCCTGCATTCCAGTTTAATCCTGGCCTCTTTTACCATGGGTGGTTTTACCAGGCTGGCAGCTTCTTTGGTGAATCCTGCTTTCACAAACTCATCCACATTTTTGGGGTATTCGCAACTGGATAAACTTATCTGCTGCACCATATCGTAGTCCACTATATTGATCACACATTCCGGTACTTCCAGAACATTTTCCAGCGTGTGTTTGATGGTATTGTCCCGCCCTCTTCTGGAAGGTGAGAATACCACAATTGGCGGGTTGGAAGAGAATAAATTAAAAAAACTGAATGGGCTCAGGTTTACATTCCCTTCCCGATCGATGGTACTGGCAAAGCAAATGGGCCTTGGTGCAATGGCATGCTGCAGCCATGCCTGCTTTTCCATGATGCTTAATTCGGAGAGCGTCAGTTTCATTGCTTGTGTTTTTTAGACAGAATGGAGAACTCGCTGTCGTCTTTGATGATCCTGTTGTTGAGTATTCCGATACCCTCAATTTCCATTTCCACTTCATCACCGGGTTGCAACCATTGTTCCTGGTAGTTGGGGTCGTTGAGTTTGCCGGTTCCGTTCAGTTCCAGGAAACAGCCAGTACCAACGGTTCCGCTTCCGATCACATCACCTGGATGCAGGTCTACACCATATGCGCAACGCTCAATGATTTCTGCAAAAGTCCAGTCCATGTCTCCGATATTGCCCTCGCTAACCTGTATGCCGTTGACTTTGCAGGTCATTTTTAAATTCCAGCTTTTGCCTACATGGCCTTGTTTGGCCGGAATCTCAAAAGACTCCAGTTCGTCCAGTGTAACCAGACAAGGTCCGATAACCGTAGCAAAATCTTTTCCTTTTGCAGGTCCCAGGTTCAGCAGCATTTCTTCCATTTGTAAGCGTCTTGCGCTTAAATCGTTCATGATCATCAATCCACCGATATACTGGTCTGCATTTTCTGCAGGAATATTTCTTCCTTGTTTGCAAATAACAATCGCTGCTTCCAGTTCAAAATCCAGTTTTTCAAAATGATCGGGCATGCAGGGGATATCGCCGGGTCCCTGTACGCTGTGGTGGTTGGTAAAATAAAAAATAGGATACTGGTCAAACTCCGGGATCATCTCCACTTTCCGGTTTCTGCGCGCGGCCGCCACATGTTGTCTGAATGCATATCCGTCTCTGCAGGAAGTGGGGAAGGGCACAGGCGCAATCAGATGAAGACCCTCAACCGGCACACCATTGTCGATGCTGATCCTGCCCGATTTGATAGCAGCTTCCGTTTGCTTTGCAATTGGAAACATATCGTCCCAGTATTGCAGAAACATATTCATGCTGTTGGGTAATTCCGGATGCATCAGATCGCAGTCGTACAATAATCCGTTTACTAAAAATGCCAATTGATCCCGTCCTTCGGACAGATAAGAAACAAGCTTCATCGTTACTGTTTTACCGCACGAAATTAGGTTAAAAATGACTGCCTTATCGTTCCTATATTTATAGATAATTCCATAGCTATGCAGCGAATATTCCTCCTCAGCGTATTTATACTGTTAATGGTTTCCTCCTTAACTGCGTCCGACAGCAGCTGGATCCGCATCAACCAGCTGGGCTATTTGCCTAACAGCTCCAAAGTAGCGGTATGGGTAAGCAAGCAGGATCAATTGATTGCTACATTCTCACTTGTGGATGCTGCAACCGGTAAAACCGTACTGACCAGGGCTGCAGGTAAGCCATTTGGCAAATACGGCCCCTTTCAGCAATCATATCGCCTGAACTTTTCTGCATTTATGCGGCCGGGCAGGTATTTCTTAAAAGCGGACAATACAGTATCTCCGGTATTTGCCATTAACCAGGAAGTCTATTCCGGTACAGCGGATTTTTGTCTGCAATACCTGCGACAACAACGAAGCGGCTTCAATCCTTTTTTAAAAGATAGTTGCCATACACACGATGGATACACCCTCTATGCGGCATCAGCCGGCTTGCCGGATAGTACCCATATTGATGCAACCGGTGGGTGGCACGATGCCAGTGATTACCTTCAGTACAGTACCACTACTGCCAATACCATTGATCATTTGCTGATGGCTTACCGTGATTTTCCGGGTGTTTTTTCAGACAGGCATGCTGCCAATGGATTAAATGGAAGCAATGGCAGACCGGATGTGTTGGATGAGGCCAAATGGGGACTGGACTGGCTGCTGAAAATGCATCCCAGACCCGATTGGTTGTTTAACCAACTTGGAGACGACAGAGATCACATGGGGATGCGGATTCCCAAAGAGGATAAGTATTATGGAAGGGGATTTGAACGTCCCGTATATTATATCAATGGCGAAGTACAGCAAAGGGGGAAGTTCCTGAACAATACCAAAGGAACCAGTTCTACAGCTGCCAAGTTCAGCAGCGCTTTTTCGCTGGCTGCCCATCTGTTGCCGGAGTCGAAAGAGCTGTACCGTGAAAAAGCCCAAACAGCACTGGACTTTGCTTATCGGAAGCCTGGTGTTACACAAACCGTGTCGGTGGTATCTCCTTACATTTATGCAGAAGACAATTGGGTAGACGATATGGAACTGGCCCATGCCCGCCTGAACGCCGGCAAGAAGGCTAATTTCTTAAACCGTTCTTTTGCCTATGCAAAGCAGGAGCCGCTGACCCCCTGGCTGGGAAAAGACACAGCCAGTCATTATCAGTGGTATCCGTTCATCAACCTGGGTCATTACGAATTGGCCAAACAGTTAAAAGGCTTTCAACGAGATACAGTAATTGGTTTTTATAAAAACGGGATAGAAGCAGTTTGGAAAAAAGCTTCGCAGAATGCTTTTTACAGAGGAGTTCCGTTTATCTGGTGTAGCAACAACCTTACGGTTGCTTTTGCCATGCAATGCAAATGGTACCAGTCGCTCACCGGAAGTAAAGAATTTGAAGAACTGGAGCAGGCCAATATCGACTGGATTTTTGGTTGCAATCCCTGGGGTACCAGTATGGTATATGGTCTGCCTAACTGGGGCGATACACCGGTAGATCCGCATTCCGCTTTCACACACCTGAAGAGCTATCCCATCAACGGAGGCCTGGTGGATGGCCCCGTATACACCACTATTTACAAAAACCTGATTGGTATTCAACTGAGTGATCCGGATGAGTATGCGGAATTTCAGAGCGATCTTGCCGTGTACCACGACGACTACGGAGACTACAGCACCAACGAGCCAACCATGGATGGAACAGCTTCCCTCATTTACCTGCTGGCGGCACAGGATGCTGCTTCCGGAAGAAAGTTATCTGCAGGCACTCAAAAGCATTCAAGCCGTGTAATCAGCAAGGGTGCTGTGGTGAAAGCTGTTCCTGCTCAAGGAAAATCTGTCGCGCTCGTATTTACCGCTGATGAGTTTGGAGAAGGCTTACCTGCCATCACAGCAACCCTGCAAAAAGAACAGGTGCAGGGCAGTTTCTTTTTCACCGGAAAATTTTACCGCAATCCTTCCTTTACCAAAAATATTCAGGAACTGATCAAGGGCCGCCATTACCTGGGCCCGCACAGCGACCAGCATTTGTTGTATGCAGACTGGAATAAGCGGGACAGTTTGCTGGTCAGTTACCACCAGTTCAATGAAGACCTGAATCAAAACCTCCGGTCAATGGAAGCCCTGGGCATTCAAACGGAACGGATGCGTTATTTTATTCCGCCGTACGAATGGTGGAACGACAGCATTGCCAGCTGGACCAATTGGAGAGGTATGGAGCTGGCGAGTTTTACACCCGGTACCTATACCAATGCAGATTATACCTGGCCGGATATGGGAAAAGCATACCGAACCAGCAACGACCTGATGAATCAGGTCCATACTTTGTTAAGTGAGGACAAACTGAATGGTTCAATCTTGTTGATTCATGCAGGTACCGATCCGCGCAGAACAGATAAGTTCTATCTCCGTTTGGGTGAACTGATACAGTTGCTCAAAAAGAATGGTTACCAAATCAGCAGGATAGATGCGTTGTTGAACTGATTACCATTTTTCTTCTCCGGATGCTGAATGTTGGTGCTGCTTAAAAATTTCTTTGGCAGCTTTCTTCTGATTGATTCTTTCAATGATGGCATCCGCAATTAATTCGGCTGCGTTGGTATCTGTTTTGGTTGCAAGAAGGCTCTTGATTTTTGCCTCATTTACATCTATTCTGTACAACACAAATACCAGTTTCTCAAAATTATGCAGAATGAGATCGTTGATGGCATTCACTAAATCCTGTCTGTTCAGTTGCTCGAATGCGGCAATGTCAATATTATGTTCGTGCATAGGAATTCGCTTTCTGTAATTTACTCAATATTTCTCAATAACACCCAGTCCGAACAGGGCAAAATCATATTTTGCAGGATCTTTTTTGTCCATTTTTTTCAGGTACTCCGTGAGTTCTTCAGCTGCCTGCCAATCGATCTGTTTTCGGTCCAGTAAGTGAAAGCGTTTGGCTACCCTTGCCACATGCACATCAATCGGGCAGATCAGCTGTGCCGGGCTGAATTGGTTCCAGATGCCGAAATCGACTCCCTTGTTGTCTTTCCTAACCATCCAGCGCAGGTACATGTTCAGCCGCTTGCAGGTAGACCCTTTTGCCGGACTGGAGATATGCTTCCTGGTGCGTTCAGGCGCGTCTTCCAGCGAAAAAAAATACTGGTGAAACTGAACCAGGGCTTCATACACAGATACCGGTGGTTTTCCCTCAACCAGTAAAGCGGTTTCCAGAGTATCGGATTGCCGGTAATGGTGTCTGAAAAACTCAATACAGTAATACAGGTCGGTTGCATTGAAAGTGCGGTGCTTAAAACCCTCCAGTTTCCTGAGAGATTTTTCGGATGCATGCAGGCAAAATTCATAGGGCTGCATATTCATCAGTTCCATCAGCTCCTTCGACTTGTTGATGATGGTGGTGCGGTTGCCCCAAGCAAAAATAGCTGCGAAGAATCCGGCTATTTCAATGTCTTGTTTTCGGGTGAACAGATGTGGTATGCACACGGGATCTGTACCAATAAAAGCAGGCTGGTTGTATTGCCGAACCTTCTCGTTAAAGAAATCTTTCAGTTGGTTTAATTCCACCATTATGGATGCTGTAACAGTTTGGTCATGATCTCAATACCGAACGCATCTCCGATATTGTTTTTATTAAATGCGTTTACAGACAGGAACAGGGCTATGCCGCTTTCTTTGTGGAAGGCACAAAAGCTGGAAAAACCAAATGTACCACCATTGTGCCAGAGCAAGGAGGGCTGATTGGGCAGGATCAGGATATGCCATCCCTTTGCTACCAATATTCTTTTATTTAGAGAAGCTGTTGGGGTGGTAATACTGCTGACAATTGCTGATTGCTGATTACGGATAAGTTGTTCGAGGTAGTTCAGCATATCTGCCGCATCTGATTTTACACCTCCGGCTGGCTTCAACACATGCATGGTCCAGTATTCGGCCGGCTGGTCGTTGTAATAACCGGTACTGAACGGACGCCCGGGCGCTGCCGAAGTATCGGTATGCTGCATGCCAAATGGAAGGGTAATGTATTTTTTCAGCAGTTGCTCATAAGGTAGGCCACTGATTCTTGCAGCGAGTATACCTGCCAGTCCAGCTCCCAGGTTGGAGTAACTAACTTTACGGGTACTGTCGGGAATAGCTTTTGCCAGGTATGCATACAATTGTTCCGGACCATATGCAGCATAGGGTTGCAGGGGATTCTGAACCGTAGGGCTGATGTTTTCCGGTAACCTTGGTAGCCCTGAAGTATGGTTCATCAGTTCTACGAACTGTATGGCGGATACTGATAAATTGGTGCGTACGCTGTCTGGGAGATAGGACCCGATTGCAGTTGTATCGCTGATTTTCTGCTCCTGCAATACAGCAGTGAGCAGATAGGCCGTCATTGTTTTAGTGATGCTGCCTATCTCTACCTGTGTTGCCGCATCAAATGGTTGCCTGGTGCCTTTATTGGCAAAGCCACCACTGTAATATCGACGTACACCCCGATCACTGATGCCCACAATGATACCGGGGATGGCCTTGCTGTTTACCAGGCTGTCAATTTTCTGTTGAATCCAGTCGTTGCCGGCTTGTGCACTGGCCGTATGCCAGCCAATGCAACAAAGCAGTATGAAGGTATATTTCATCATCAGATTTACACAAGCGCCTGATCCAAATCTGCGATCAGATCGTCTGCATCTTCCACACCTACACTCAAACGGATCAGCGTATCACTTAATCCATTGGCGATTCTTTTTTCTCTCGGAATGGATGCATGGGTCATGGATGCCGGATGGTTGATCAGGCTTTCTACACCTCCCAGGCTTTCTGCCAATGAAAACAGTTTGGTGGAAGACAGTACTTTTTTGGCTGCTTCTATACTATCGTCTTTCAGTTCAAAAGAGAGCATACCGCCGAAGTCGTGCATTTGTTTTTTTGCGATGGCATGGTTGGGATGGTCTTCAAAACCACACCAGTATACGCGGCCCACTTTGGGATGATTGCGCAGCCATTGTGCCACTTTCCGGCCGTTCTCACAATGCCGCTCCATGCGGAGGTGCAGTGTTTTGATGCCCCTCAGTACAAGGAAGCAATCCATTGGTCCGGGTACGGCACCACAGCTTTTTTGTATGAAATAGAGTTGTTCCCGGAGCTCTGCATTGTTCATCATCAGGGCCCCCTGGATCACATCGCTGTGCCCTCCCAGGTATTTGGTGGCCGAATGCATAACAATGTCTGCTCCCAGGTCCAGCGGGTTCTGCAAATAAGGTGAGGCAAATGTATTGTCTACGCAAAGCAGGCAGCCGGCGGCTTTTGCAATGGCAGATACAGCTGCTATATCGGTGATATTCATCAATGGATTGGTTGGAGTCTCAATCCAGATCAGTTTGGTTTTTGCAGAAATGGCTTTCTGTATATTGGAAGCATCGGTAGTGTCTACATAGGTAAACTGGATACCGAATTTTTCATACACTTTCGAAAACAGTCGATAAGTACCTCCATACATATCGTTTGCAGCAATCACTTCGTCTCCGGGAGCAAGTAATTTCATTACCGCATCGGTTGCAGCTACGCCGCTTCCGAAAGCCAGTCCGAATTTTCCATGCTCAATCTGTGCATAAGCTTCTTCCAGCGCCTTTCTGGTAGGGTTCTGGCTACGGGCATATTCAAATCCCTGATTTATACCAGGAGCTTCCTGCACATAGGTAGATGTCTGGTAAATAGGCGTCATGATGGCGCCGGTGGAAGGATCTGGTTCTGAACCTGCGTGTATGTAAGTGGTAGCTGTTTTCATGCGATGATATTTATTGAAATGATATGGCAAATATAAGCTGCTATTGTCTGATCCGGCTTTGAAATTGATCCATGGCAAATTTCTTCACATCCCCGATAAAAATATCCGACAATTGTGCGGCTTCCGGGTAGTTCTCGGTAAAGAGCCGGAAAGCCTCTTCTGAGCTGTCGAGGTATTTTGCCCGCCGGGTTAAGCCGCCAAAACTATTTTCGATTCCCCAGGTATAGCGGTAGTTGAACAACCAGTTCTGCTGTTGCATATAAGGATACATTCTGGCAAAATGTTCCGGAAAATAGGCCTGTTGCAGGTTCAGGTGCCCATACGTAGTTTGGGTAAAATCCATCCATTCGGGTTCTTTCAGTTCCTCCTCATTCAACGCAAGAAAATGATCATACATCACATCCACAAAAGCCCCTGCATACAAACGGACCGCCGGTGCAAAGATTTTTTTCAACTCTTTTGTTACGGCATGCTCATCAGTAAAAGTATCAATGGCTCTGTGCAGCCGGATTCCCTGCTGAATGGATTCGGGATAGTCGTATTGCTTCCTGCCCTTCACGAAATCACTGATCATATTACCCGTCAGAATCTGCGGATGATCGAAGGAAAAATAGGCATGGGCCAGGTAGTTCATCTTTATCGGATGGTTTGATTGATCCAGTTGCTGATATACAACATGGCCTCCGGAGAAAATGTTTCGTCTATGCGATTATATGGATCCGAAGGAGTTGTACAGGTTTGAAACAGGTGGTTCAGATTGGGGAAGGCCCTGATGGTAAACTGTTTGTTTTTTGCTTTGGCAAGCGCAACCCGGATGCCTTCCAGGTTTTCTTTGGCCGCCACCTGTATATCGGACTCCCCGTTCACAGCCAGTACCGGACATTTCAGTTTGGACAGATTGGTGGCAGGGTTGTAATTCATGAAATAGTTCAACCAGATCAAACCGTTCCTGGACTGTTCCAGCAAACTCAGGTAAGCTTTGTCGCCCACAGTGTTCAGCAACCGGCTTTCTTCTTCGGCACTGTTAACAGCTCTCCAGTTTTGGTAGGTTTCCTGCATCTGCTTTTTAATGGTGTTGTAGTCGGCGGATAGTTTAAATGGTTCGTTCATGGCATCGACTATGGCAGCTGCTTTGGCCGCATCTTCCGGAGTAAGGCCTGTTTTTACAAAATTTCTCTTCATCTGAAATTTCCAGATCTGGTCGCCCGGTATGCCGGGTCCGGCCAGTAAAACCACCAATGCAACTTTGTTGTTGCGGACCGCTACCATTGGTGCAATCATGCCTCCCTCACTGTGTCCGATCAAACCGATTTTCTTTGGATTGATTTCTTTTCTCCGCAACAGGTATTCAATGCCTGCTTCAACATCCCTGGAAAAATCCTCCGATGTTACACCGGTTGGGTTGGGTCCGATGGTGGTAGAACCGGTTCCCCGGTCGTCTACGCGCAACACACCAATGCCCTGCCTGGTTAAATAGTCTGCCAGTACCCAGTAACAGCTGTGTCCGAACATATTGCCATCCCGGTCTTGCGGACCGCTTCCGGAAATCAGGATCACAACCGGAAAATCTGTTTTATTGGCTGGCGTGGTCAGCGTAGCACCAAAATGTACAGTGCTGTCTGCATTATGGTATTGAACCTCTTCTGAATTGTAGTAAAAAGGGGCTTTGGGAGTTTGCGGGCGAATGGGTGCCTTGGGTTTTTGCGGCACTTCTTTTTCCTTCATTCGTACAAGCACCAGGGGTGTTTTGTAATTGCCCTGCTGAAGTATGCCGGTAATGGTATCGGTCCGGTTCCATTTGCCTGCGTACATGCCAGACAACACAGGTATTTTTGCAACGAGGCTGTCTTCGGTGAAGGTGGTTTCTCCTCCCTTGATATCGAATACATTCTGCTCCGGGCTATCAAATGTGCTGCTGTAATGCACTCCGTTTTGCGCTACTTTCATAATGAACAACAGCTTTCTGTTGCCCAGATCAATCTTACCACCCCAGGCTCCTGTAATGGTTTGGCTATTGCCGGCGTCGGCAAGCAGCATGCAGGAAATCATACAGAACAGGAATTGCTTCATGGTAATTTTTTTGATATTGAAATATAGGATGTAGTCACTCAATGCCCGGCGCTAAACTACCTGTTGTAATGCAGGTAATTGATTGATCGGAATGAATGCTGCTTCTTTTTTCAGGTCCTTCACCAGTCTTTGTAATCGTTCCGTCAACGCTGCACCACACCATCTTCGCGTATAGCCAGGTAAACCCAATTGGTTGATGTCGGTGAACTCCCAGGGATGGAAATACAAACAGATGTACCCATCCTTGTGCAGGGTTTGCAAACAAAGTGATTTGAATACAAAATAGGGCATATTCTTAAAACTCAACCAGAACAAGGGTATCCGCAAACCCGGTGAAACCGAAGCAGGAATACGGGTCATTCCCTGATCCTTGTAAATGGTTCTGGATAAGTGCAGGTTGTTGTACCTGCCGGGTAAATAGGTTGGATTGATGGATGAGTCGTACCGGTATCCCGCTGCCGCCACGGCTTCCATGGAAACCTTGCGCATTCTCGGCATTCGCAGTCCTGTTACTGGTTGCCCGCAGATTTCCTCCAGTCTTAATCTGGATGCCAGCAGGTCTTCGTCTTTGTATGCTGTGTGGTAATAGGTATGCGAAGCGATTTCATGTCGGGCTGCCAGTCCCCGGATCAGATCGGGGTGATGATCAGCAAAATTGGCTGTGGTAAACAAGGTGCTGCTGACCTCCTTCAATACGGGGTCGATGGCTTCCAGCCCCTGCCGTCCAATGCGCATCTGGTCTTCCACGGAAATATTGAAATCATATTCCAGCGGCATATCAAATTCCTCTACATCAAAACTCAACAAAACGTACCGGTCCATCAGCGAATATTCGATTCTTTAACAATATAATGCGGGCGCTGTTTGCTTTGTACAAACAGTTTGCCGAGGTACAGTCCAATGATTCCCAGGATCATCAATTGCAATCCGCCAAAGAAGGAAATGGTGGCGATGATAGAAGCCCATCCCGAAATTACATGGCCAAAATAATAGCTGTAAACCACGTAAGGTATGAACAGCAAAGAGCAGCATGCAAAAATAAGTCCCAGGTAGGTTGCGGTATACAATGGCCTGGTACTGAACGAAGTGATTCCCTGCAGCGCAAAACGGATCATGCGCTTCATGGTGTATTTCGATGTTCCATGCGTACGCTCGGAGGCATCGTATTCAATCCCTTTTTGCGAAAATCCGATCCACTTCACCAGTCCCCGCATGAACAGGTCTGTTTCCTGAAATGTGCGGAATACAGCGATCACTTTTTGATCCATCAACCTGAAATCGGCTGTTCCCTGTTCCAGTTCAATATCGGAGAGGTTATTGATGATGTTGTAAAACAGGTTGGAGGTTTTCCGCTTCATCATGGGAAGATTTGCGGGGTCTTTCCGGATGGTGTAAACGATATCAAATCCCCTTTCCCATTCTGCCAGGAGGTCGGGTATCAGCGAGGGCGGATGCTGCAGATCCGCGTCCATCATGATTACGGCATCTCCATTGGCCATATCCAGTCCTGCTTTCAGCGCATTCTGGTGTCCGAAGTTCCTGGACAGGCTGATGAAAAAGAAATTATTTCTATTGGCAGCCTGTTCCTTCAGGTTTTCCAAGGTACGATCGGTACTGCCATCATCCACAAATACGAAGCTGTACTCATAGTCCGGCAGCTTTTGGAATACGGCAGTAAGGGCTTCAACGAGAATAGGCACGTTTGCCTCCTCGTTGCATACGGGCACAACAATCGAAACAGTTTTCTTCATGTACAATCTTTAACCTACGGGCAGTGCAGCAAATTTAACTGATTTGTGCGGATCTTTCGCCCTCTGCGCTGCCTGGCTTGTAAATGTAGAGCTCATACATGCAGATAAACCATACTATAATGCAAGGGATGGCTTTTACATGCCAGGGTTTAAAGAAATTGTCTTTGATATAACCCGGAAATACCTCGGTAGGAGACAGACAGGTGAAAACGAATACCAGCACCATGACCCAGGTATGCCAGCCCGGTCTGTTCCGGTTAACGTACCAAATGGCGGCCCCGGCTACGCCAATAATGTAACTGGGCGATTCCACTCCCGGATTGAATACCACTGTAAACAGGAGAATGGCTGCCAGGTAGAGCAACCGGTACTGCAGGTTATGGTACACTTCTTTTTTCAGCAATACAAGCAGCATGGCAATTGTACCAGTCAGTACGATCCATCCCTGTGGTACTGCGTTCGGGAAATAATCTCCGATCACGCCTATGATACTCATGGAGTTGCGCTCAGACTGTGCCTGTAAGCGCTCTATCCAGCTCTGATAAAGGAAGATCAGCTGGTCCGGTGAAACAACCAGCAGGGGCAATCCAAGAAACAGGAGCGTCCAGCCAATGGATTTGATGATAAAAGAGCCTTTGTTTTTATAGCATAAAAAGAATACACCGGCAGTGAGCACATAAATCTTAAAGAAGAAGCCAAATACCAGGAAAAACGACGACCAGGTGGTCTTTTCTTTTTGCTGATAAATCAGGATCAGCATGATGAATGCTGTTACATTGGAGTTGGTTTGCACGCTTTCTGCTGCCGTGATGAATTCGACCAGACAAAACCAAAGCAGGTAGACCTTGTTTTTGGCAGATATGGGCAGCAGGTGTACTGCTACCAGAAAGGGAATGGTATTAACGACATTCCAGAGTACAATGCCCACCCCGTTGGGGAAATAGGCAAATGCCCCCATCATGAAAGCAAAGAACGGGCTGTAATTGTATTCCGTATGGTATTCCTGCGGATACATCAGGTAGAGGTCCAGATTACCGATCAGGTGAAACCAGGAGGCTTTGAAACAATCATAGTTGTCGCAGGTTTCCAGAAATACAATTTTCAGGCTGATCAGTATACAAACGATCAGGTAAATGCGGATCAACTGTTTTTCACTGTTGAAAAACGGTTTTTTGAAGATATTTTGGATAGAGTTCATATGCATGGCTGGTACTGCGAAAATAGCGGATTCTATTGCTATCAGGGCATTCCGGTTCTGAATATTATTCGATTGTACCGTTTTAAAAATTATCTTTGCAGCGCTAAAATCATCAATATGAGCAAGGGACCTGTTTCTCAGTTTATTCAACACCATTACAGACATTTTAATGCGGCTGCTTTAGTAGATGCCGCCAAAGGATATGAAACCCATTTGCTGGAAGGCGGAAAAATGCTGGTAAGCCTGGCAGGTGCCATGAGTACCGCCGAATTGGGCATCAGTCTTGCCGAAATGATCCGTCAGGACAAAGTAGCCATCATCAGCTGTACCGGCGCCAACCTGGAAGAAGATATCATGAACCTGGTGGCCCACAGTCACTATAAAAGAGTTCCCCATTACCGTCATTTAACTCCTAAGGAAGAGTGGGACCTGTTGGAAAATCATTACAACCGGGTTACCGATACCTGTATTCCGGAAGAAGAAGCTTTCAGAAGACTGCAAAAGCATATTCATAAAATCTGGGCCGAAGCCGATGCTGCCGGTGAGCGTTATTTCCCTCATGAATACATGTATAAAATGCTGAATAGCGGTGTGCTGGAACAGTATTATGAAATTGATCCCAAAAACAGCTGGATGCTGGCTGCTGCCGAAAAGAACCTTCCGATTGTGGTTCCGGGTTGGGAAGACAGTACCATGGGAAATATCTTTGCTTCCTATGTAATCAAAAACGAACTGAAAGCCAGTACCATGAAGAGTGGTATTGAATATATGGTATGGCTTACCGAATGGTATCGCGCCAACAGCGGTGGCAAGGGCGTAGGCTTCTTCCAGATTGGCGGTGGTATTGCGGGAGATTTTCCAATCTGTGTGGTACCTATGATGTACCAGGACCTGGAATGGCATGATGTTCCATTCTGGAGCTATTTCTGCCAGGTAAGTGATTCCACCACTTCTTACGGTTCTTATTCCGGCGCTGTTCCCAACGAAAAAATTACCTGGGGCAAACTGGACATCGATACACCTAAGTTTATTGTAGAGAGTGATGCAACGATTGTAGTTCCTTTGATCTTTGCGTACCTGCTGGGCTGGTAATTTCTCCAGCGGTTTACTACTGCATTCATTATGTTATAAAAAAACCTCACAGTATTCGTACTGTGAGGTTTTTTGTTGTGAATAAGCTGGCTGCCTTATCTGGAATTTGGCATATTCAGCGGCGTATCGCGTTTCAGCATATCGTCCTTGTTGGCCATCACCCAGGCAGTGTGGAATACCAGTTTGGTTCTTTTTTCCATCAGCTCAAAGTAAATCTTGTCTACTGTATCTGTTGGTTTGTGGTAATCGGCCTGGAGCATTCCATCGTAAAAGAAGAGGATAGGAACCCCTTTCTTCGCAAAATTATAGTGGTCGCTTCTGTAATAAATCTGGTTCTGATCTTTTGGATCATCGTATTTATAGTCGAGCGTTAAACCGGTGTATTTCTGGTTTACCGATTCGTTGATTACCTGCAGCTCACTGCTCAGCTTGTCGTGCCCAATCACATAAATGTAATTCAGGCTGTCTGCTGTTTTGCGCTCTGTATCTACTCTTCCGATCATATCGGTGTTCAGGTTTACACTGGTTTTCTCCATTGGATAAACCGGATGCTCCGAGTAATATTCAGAACCCCATAATCCTTTTTCTTCACCACTGAAAGCCATGAATACAATACTGCGTCTGGGGCGGTCTCCTTTTTTAGCTGCTGCTGTAAACGCTTCTGCCATTTGCATCACACCTACAGTGCCGGATCCGTCGTCGTCTGCTCCGTAATAAATTACCTCACCTCTTTTACCCAGGTGATCGTAGTGCCCTGTCAGGAATACATACTCCTCTTTCTTATCTGTACCAGGTAAAATGGCAATCACATTGCTGCTCTCCAGGGTCTCTGTGTTTTTGGCAGTAACCAGCTTTAATTCGGCGGTATAGCTGCTTTTGGGAACTTCTTTCAAAGCATCAAAAGAAAGGGCGGTGGTTCTGCCAATCAGTGCAGAAGCTACTTTGGCGGAAATATTCACCATAGGGAAACCTGTTGCATTGGCTTTCAGGTACATCTCTCCTTTGGTTGCAGATGCATTCTTTTTAGGGAAATCGTTGGTGACCATTAATACCCCTGCTGCGCCGGCTCTGCGGGCAGCGGTGATTTTTCCGTTTAAAGAAGCCGGGCTGAAAAACCGACGTCCGCTTCCTTCAGGTGCTTTGTAACCTGCAGGAGCGCCATCCATTACAATAACCATTTTACCTTTAACATCCAATCCTGCCAGATCATTGATCCGGTTGGCTGAATCTACAATACCATAGCCTGCAAAAACAGTATTGGTATAAGACCAGTTGCCAAATGCCAGTCCGCGCATTGAAAGGGAAAAATCCTTGTCCCATTCAAAATGCTGGCCGTTTACACTGAGTTCCTTGCTGGTTAGTTCGTCTCTGTATACCGGATACATTTGCTGGTAGCTGCTGCCGTTACCGGGTTTCAGTCCCATTTTACGGAACCGTTCTTCAATGAATGCCGCTGCCTTTTTCTGGCCGGGTGTTGCGGTTTCCCTTCCTTCCATTTCTGCACTTGCCAGAATGGTCAGTTTTTCTTTCATAGACGAAACAGTGATCAGTTCCGCGTGTTTTACAGCAGCGTCATCTTTCTGCGCTACAGCTACTCCGGTACTGAGCAACAGTACCAGTAAGAGGTTTTTTTTCATAA
>JAQTZD010000139.1 GCA_028687975.1 Sediminibacterium sp. | reverse complement strand
TGCTGTAGGGGGAGGGGTCGAACCTCCACGAGGCAGTTAGTTGTAGCACAAAGTTCAGTGGTCGACCCTGGTCGTTCGGCTTTGCAGCTAAACGGCTCTATGCTATATTTATCCTGTGATCCTCACCCCCGAGACAAGAGGGCATGTCTGCCAAAAATTTCATCACCCCACAGTAAAAAGAACTATTTGTTCGTTTGATAAATCAAAAATACAGCAAATTCTTATTTATTTGATCATTTTCAAAGAAATATTTTAATAATATAGATATTATTCAATAATTTAGAATTTTAATTAAAAAATTTCAAATTAAACAGGTAAATATGACTGCCAAATTGAATCTTGACAAACTGGATTTTCAGATCATTCAGGAAATGATGGAAGATGCAGAAGTATCTTATGCCGATCTGGGAAAGAAACTATTCGTGTCGGGCGGCACCATTCATGTCCGTATCAAAAAACTCGAAGAGCTTAAAGTCGTTAAAGGTAAAAAACTATCCGTAGATCTCAAATCATTGGGTTACGATGTGATTGCCTTCATTGGTATTTACCTTGAGAAAAGTTCTTTGTACGACTCCGTTGCCAAAGAACTGAAAAAGATCCAGCAGATTGTCCGCCTCAATTACACAACAGGAAACTACAGCATGTTTGCGGAAATTGTATGTAAAGATATTCAGGAGTTGCGCTTTGTGCTGCACGATGAACTGCAAAAAATCAAAGGAATTGAAAGAACAGAAACATTTATTTCACTGGAGGAAAGCCTCGACAGAAATGTAGTGGTGGCTCCGCGTTAATCCTTTTACATGCAATCTTCTTTTAACCTGATCGAAATAACTGCAATAGTAAAATCCAAATGGCGCCTGGCGCTCTCCTTCACAGCAGTATCGGCCATCATAGCGGCATGCATTGTTTTCATTGCCACTCCAAAATACCAATCTGCAGCAACCCTTCTTGCTGGCAACTCCCTGTTAACAGATAAAGCCAGCATCTTTAATCCGCAGATCAAAGACCTGTATGGAAGTTTTGGAAACGGAGACGACCTCGACAGAATACAGGCCATAGCGGAAATGGACACTGTGCTATTGAAAGTGATCAGAGACCAGCAACTGGTTCAATATTATGCGCTGAAAAATGAACCGGAACCTGTTTTGGAAAAAAAGGCGTTGAAGTTGTTACGCAGAGAACTCCGTTTCATCAAAACACCCAAAGACCAGCTGATCATCAGCTGCCTTTCCAAAGATGGACAGCAGGCGGCCCGTATTGTAAATGCTATTGTACAGTCTACAGAAGAAAACCTGCAATCAATTACACAATTAGAGAACAAGCGGATCATACAACAAATGGACACGGCTATTGCCAACCTCAAAGTGCAATACAGCGCGTTGGAGCAACAACCTGTTGCCACAAATGAAGCCGCTAAAAGAATGCAGGAAACCGAAAGTTTCAGCATTCTGTCGCAACTGGAACAATACAAAAGGATCAGTGCAGAATACAAAATCGGAATGCAGGCCATTCCTTCCTATATCCGACTACTGGAACCCGGAACCATTTCACCGGAACCGGCCTGGCCCAATAAGCCGTTGGTTATTGCGATTGCGGCGTTAGCAGGCATGGTATTCAGTACGCTGCTGATACTGTTGAACAATCGTAGTAACGTACACTGATGAAGGTTTCAGTTCAACGATATCAGCTACAGTCGGTCATTGCAAGCCTGCTCTTTTTTGCATTCGGCACCCTGAGCATCCTTCAACAGCAGGCATGGTGGATAGCCGTACCGTTTGTGTGGGTTCTATTACCCGGAATCATCCGGCTGATGATAACCCACACCGGATCTTTATACTGGCTGATGCTGATTATGCTGCCCCTTTCCACCGAACTCAACATCACCGCTTCGCTTGGTATGGATTTTCCGGATGAACTGTTGCTGATGATCATCACCGGGGCTGCACTGCTAAAAATGTTGCATCAACCGTTGCTCTTCTACCCGGTTTTTCGTTCTCCCCTCCTGCTGTTGATTGTCCTTCACCTATGCTGGATTGCATTCAGCGCAATGCTTTCCACAGAGCCCCTGCTGTCTGTTAAATTCCTGCTGGCAAAAACCTGGTACATTGTTCCATTGGTACTGATTACTCCCCTGCTGTTGCGCAACATGCAGCACTATAGCCGACTGGCCATCTGTTTACTGATTCCAATGTTACTGGTAATTGTTCAGACACTGGTTCGACATGGGTTCTATGGATTTGAGTTTGCCACCATCAACAAAACCGTGGGACCCTTCTTCCGAAACCACGTCAACTATTCAGCCATGTTGGTTTGCCTCCTGCCTGCAGGATGGGCAGCCTGGCATTTTACCCGGCCAACTGTTTCCTACAGAAAATGGATTGCTGCGGGCCTTTGCATTGCATTGGCAGGCCTCATCATGGCTTATTCCAGAGGCGCCTGGCTTGCCCTGCTGACTGCGCCACTGACCATATGGCTCTTTCGGAAAAAACAAATGGGAAGTTTTTTGATGGCAGTACTTGCCGGAACAATCCTGTTGCTGGCAGCACTCGTAAACAATAACAACTACCTGCGTTTTGCACCGGACCACGACCGCACTATTTTCCATACCACTCTGAAAGAACATCTTGGCGCCACCATCACTTTTAAAGATGTATCCAATGCGGAACGGTTTCATCGCTGGGTAGCCGGAATCAGAATGGTAGCCGAACGTCCGCTGACCGGATTTGGGCCCAACAGTTTTTATAACCAGTACCAACCCTATACTGTTCCGGCATTCAGAACCTGGGTAAGCAATAATCCGGAGCATTCTACCATACACAATTATTTTCTGTTAACAGTCATAGAGCAGGGTATTCCCGGACTGGCCATTTTATTACTGCTTTGGTCGGCTTTACTGTTGTCTGCTCAAAAACTCTATCATGCATTTCAGAGTACTTTTTACCGGACCGTTGCACTGATCACGGGAGCGGTGCTTTGCATGATTACCCTGATTAATCTTACCAGTGATATGATTGAAACAGACAAGATCGGTGGACTGTTCTGGCTCTGCGCAGGCATACTGATCAGTCTTCAGTTAAAACTGAAAGAAGAACAATCTTCGCTCGCAGTTTAGTTTCTTACGTTTAAAGCATCCCTCAAACCATTTCCCAACAGATTAAATGCAAGAACCAGCAGCATGATGGCGATACCCGGCGCCAATGCAAGCATGGGATTGTGTGTTATGATGAAATTGTAATTCTCTTTGATCATCAGTCCCCAGCTGGGTTGAGGTGGTTGCACCCCTACTCCCAGAAAACTCAGGCCCGCTTCTATTACAATAGCCGATGCAAAATTACTGGCGGCAATCACCATCACCGGACCCAGTATATTGGGAAGAATATGTTTTACAATCGTCCGAAAATGCGAATACCCCAGCGCACGGGTAGCTTCAATGTATTCCAGTTCGCGTACAGCAAGCACCTGACCTCTTACCAGCCTCGCCACATTCACCCACATGGTTAAACCCACAGCAATAAATACCTGCCAGAAACCCTTTCCCAGCGCCAGCGTAATGGCAAATACCAATAGTAAGGTAGGGATGCTCCATATTACATTGATCAGCCACATAATCAGATCATCCACCCAACCCCTGAAATAACCTGCAAGTGAACCAAGCAATATCCCAATGGTGAGGGAGATCAATACTGCAATCAGGCCCACACTCAAACTTACCCGCACACCAATGATCAGCCGGCTGGCAATATCTCTGCCAAACTTATCTGTACCAATGGTGTATGTTACCCAACGCACCGGCGTACCGGACAAAGCACGAAGGGGCAGCACTCCGGCTTCTGTAATACCATCATCAATAAATTTCTGGAAGTAAATGCTGTCTCGTTTTATTTGATAAGCTGTTACCGGTACATAGTCATATACATCTTCCTGACCTGAAACCAATCGGGTAAACCAGCCGGGTACCTGAATAGCTCTTTTTTTATGTACCTGGAGCAGCCCAATCGTGAATCCCGGTTTTTTACTTCCTATTTCAGGAATCATCCGGTTGGCATTGGGAGATCCGTCTGGTGCGGCAAAATAAGCAAATATTGCAAGCAACATACTGCATGCAATCAGTATCATTCCAAAGAACGCGCCTTTATTGCGGATCAGTTTATTGAAAAACCGGGTATCTGTTTTATGTGCCGACAATTTAATCTTTTATTAAGGTGAATACTGGCCGATAAGCGGTTTGCATTCACCGATGAACAAATCAACCTGTTAAACGAATGTCTAAAATTCCAGTCCAACCGTCAAATCATCTTTTTATGAAATCGCCCATCCGGCTTATTCTGTCCTTTTTTATGTTGATACCACTGTTGATCTATGCTTTCTTTCCAGAGAGC
>JAQTZD010000056.1 GCA_028687975.1 Sediminibacterium sp. | reverse complement strand
ATTATCAAGAAGAAACTGGAAGATGTTCCGGAAAATGCTTTTGTGATGATTGATGCAACAAGAGCCGATTTTATAGATAAAGATGTAATTGAAGAAGTAAATAACTTTCTTTGTCATGCGCATTTAAAAAACATTCGCGTAGAGATCAAGAAAAGCCAGAGCAAGTCAATGCATTTATTGTTTAATCAAAACGCAAATACAACCATATGAAATCATACGAAAAATTATTATTAGAAAATAAAGCATGGGCCAAAGAAAAAGTAACGGATGATCCGGAATATTTTTCCCGTTTGGTGAATCTGCAAACACCTGAATTCCTTTGGATCGGCTGCAGCGACAGCAGGGTGCCTGCCAACGAAATTACCGGAACGCAACCCGGTGAAATCTTTGTTCACCGCAATATCGCGAACATGGTGGTGAATACGGACCTGAATCTGCTGAGCGTACTGAGCTATGCGGTGGAAACATTAAAAGTGAAACATATTATTGTTTGCGGCCATTATGGCTGCGGTGGCGTTAAGGCAGCAATGACCAATCACAACCTGGGTATCATCAACAAGTGGTTGCGCAATATCAAAGATGTGCATCGCTTTCACAGAGCAGAGGTAGACAGTATACAGCACGAAGACCAGCGCTTGAACCGGATGATTGAGTTAAATGTAATGGAACAGGTAATGAACCTGGCCAAAACCTCTATTGTTCAGAAAGCATGGAAACACAACAATATGCCACACTTGCACGGATGGGTATACGACCTGCACGACGGAATCATCAATCCGGTTTTTGAGATGGCCGCGGGTACGCATATTGATCCGATTTACGAGTTCGATGATCTGTAATGGATAAACAGGCTATTTAAAAGAAGAGCGGGCAGGGCTATTTCTTCTTGAATCGTTGAATAAACGATTTACTGAAATCGCTCAGGATCAGTTTTCCGCTGATGCCCGCTCTTTCTTTCAGCAGTGTATCCCAATGTTCGGTACCTGCCCAGAAAACTTTTTTGATTTCATGTAAGGCTTCCGGATTATAACCGGAAAGCGTTTCGGCTAAACGTGCCACAGATTCATCCATTCCGGCAGCATCTGTATGTAATTCTGAAAACAATCCCTTTCTTCTGACCCAATCTGCCGGGCGGTACATTCCGGCATCGATCGTTAACTGTGAAAATGCGGAAAGCCCGATTTTGCGCTCCACTGCAGGTCCTACAACAAACGGACCTATCCCAACAGCCAGCTCGCTCAGTTTTACATCGGCCCCCTCGCAGGCAATGGCGTAATCTGCGGCTGCAGCCAGCCCAACACCTCCTCCGATACATTTGCCCTGTATGCGGGCAATGATGATTTTACCGCAGGTCCTCATAGCATTGATTACATGAGCAAATCCACTGAAAAACTTCAGACCTTGTTCTTCTGTTTCGATGGCGGAAAGCTCATCGAAGGATGCACCGGAACAAAATATCTTTTCTCCGGCAGAACGGAGGATGATTACCCGGGTTTCCTCATTCTGACCTTCGCTGTATATATCTTTGGCCAGAGCATCCAGGATCTTACCCGGCAATGAATTGCTTTGCGGATGGTAGAATTCGATGGTAGCTACACCATGTGATCTTTCTACTTTTACGTATCCTTCTTTTATTTCTTCTATCATATGACAGGTGTTAAAGCGGTTTTTTAGCAACCATGGTTAAGATGGTGGCAATGCCAATCAGTTCATCGGTGTCATCCAGCATTTCTACCAGCCATTTTACAATACCCTTGTCGATATCTGTTGGTTCTTTTTTCTCCTGGCGGATTTTTTCCTTGCAGGTGAAGCGGATGTACATTTCGGCACCCGGATATACCGGCTTGGTAAAGCGAAGTTCATCAATTCCATAATTCAGCAGCACTGGATTTTTTTCGTAACTGTCTACAAACAGACCTGCAGCAATACTCATGAGCAGGTAGCCATGTGCTACCTGGCGTTCAAACATGGTTCCCGAAAAATCGGTGTTTTGCAGATGCGCGTAAAAATGATCACCGCTCAGATCGGCAAACTGATTGATGTCTTCTGCGGTAATTGGTCTTTTGGCGGTAATCAGCTGGTCACCAACGGCCAGCTCTTCAAAGTATTTTTTGAAAGGATGGATGGTATCGGTATTACCTGTTGCTCCCTGCTGGTAAACCTGGCTGATGGCTGTGATCATGTCGGGAGAGCCCTGTACGGCCAGCCGTTGCATATAATGTTTGATTCCCCGGAGTCCGCCCATTTCTTCCCCGCCGCCCGCTCTTCCGGGGCCTCCGTGTACAAGCAGGGGAAGCGGTGCCCCATGACCGGTACTTTCTTTGGCGCACTGTTCGTTCAGCACCAGGATCCGGCCATGCCAGGGACCTGCGCCCAATACGTAGTTGCGGGCAATCTGCGGATCTGCGGTAACGATAGTACTAACCAGCGACCCTTTCCCCATTTTAGAAAGAGCAATGGCTTCTTCGCTATGCCGGTAAGGCATTAAAGTGGCCACAGGACCAAATGCTTCAATTTCGTGTACACCCGTACTGCCGAAGGGGTTCTCGTTCAGCAACAGTAAGGGACTTATGAAAGCGCCTTTAACAGAATCAGCATCAATGACTGCCACTTCATCCAGTGAACCGTACACCAGTGAGGAGGTTTCCAGCAGGCGGTGTACCTGTTCCTTTACTTCTTTTCGCTGTGTTTCCCCGGCAAGTGACCCCATCCGCACTTTTTCTTGAAGCGGGTTGCCGATTACCGTTTGCGCCAATGCCTTTTGTAAAGCCGTCTGAACGGCTTCCAGTTTATTTTCAGGAACAAATATTCTTCTTACTGCCGTACAACGCTGCCCGGACTTGGTGGTCATTTCTTTTCTGACTTCTTTAATGAACAGATCCCATTCGGGCATACCGGGATTTACATCCGCGCCCAGCACAATGCCGTTCAGAGAGTCCGCTTCCATATTGAAGGGAACATTTTCTGACAGGATTCTTTTGCCGGATTTCAGCAATTGACCGGTTGCTGCAGAACCGGTGAATGTAACCACATCCTGTGAACCCACATGGTCCAGCAGGTCGCCGGCACTACCGCAGATTAACTGCAACGCCCCTTCCGGTAAGATGCCGGAAGCAATGATTTTACGAACCACGGCCTCGGTAAGGTAGCAGGTAACCGTGGCTGGTTTTACAATGGCCGGAATACCTGCAAGCAGGTTTACCGCAATCTTTTCGAGCATTCCCCATACCGGGAAGTTGAATGCGTTAATGTGTACGGCTGCGCCCTCTTTGGGAACCAGCAGATGGTGACCTATGAAAGTATTGGCTTTTCCAAGTGAATGAAGCTCTCCATCCAGGCAAAAAGCTGTGTCGGGCAGTTTTCTGCGCAGGGATGCATAGGAAAACAGGTTACCGATACCGCCTTCTATATCTACCCAACTGTCGGCCCTGGTAGCACCGGTCTGGTAGCTGACCCGGTAGAATTCATCCAGGTGTTCTCTCAGGTAAACGGCCAGGGACCGCAGCATCAGACCCCGTTCGTGAAAACTCATCTTGCGAAGGGCCGGATTTCCGGTGTGGTGCGCAAAATGCAGCACCCGGGCAAAATCAATCCCCTTCGTTCCGGCACGGGCAAAAGACTCACCGGTTACCGCATCATAGAGCAGCTGCCCTTCTCCCTCGCCCGGTGTCCATTTACCGAGTACATAATTTTCTACCGTATACATGGGCTACAATTTTGAAGTCAGCAAAGCTAACGATTGATAGTTTACAGGGGGCGGAACGGGATAAAAATAAAAAACCCGCCCAATATATGGGCGGGCCTAGCAGTTGGTTTATGGTCAAAAACTTTATAAGTCTTGTTATTAAGACATTCTTTTGTCTATTTCGCTGCAAAGAGAACTAAAAATTTCTTCAACAGTTCCCTCTCCCTTCAGATAAACCACTTTATTGAACTGGCTGTAATAATTGGCTACTACAGAGGTTTTTTCCTTGTATTCCACAATGCGTGCACGAATTACGGCTTCGTTGGTATCATCGCTTCTGCCACTGGTCAGTCCCCGGTTCAGCAATCGTTTTACCAGCTCTTCCTCGCTAACCTCCAGGGCAAGAACCACACCGATCTCCGTATTCTTCAGTTTCAGTAATTTATCCAGTGCTTCACTCTGTGCAGTGGTACGTGGAAATCCGTCGAACAAAAAGCCTTTTGCATCCGGATTGGCTTCCAGTGCGGAGCTGATCATGCCGATCACCACTTCGTCCGGAACCAGCTGTCCCTTGTCCATGATGCTTTTGGCTTCCAAGCCTAACGGGGTCTTACGGGCAATTTCGCTCCGAAGCAAATCTCCTGTGGAAAGATGTTTGAGACCGTAAGCTGCAATGAGTTTTTCACTTTGTGTACCCTTTCCGCTTCCGGGAGGCCCGAATAGAATAATATTAAACATGAATCTCTTAACCTTGAGTGAACTACAAATATAAGATGACTCTATTAAAAAACATTTAACAAATCACCTAAACAATTGAAAACAGAGGATTTTAAGCGCTTTTATATTTAAATCGATCAGGTTTAACAACTATTCGACCTTTCAAAGTGTAATTTTAATGTATAAAATATATTTATCATGAAAAGGTTGGCGATCCTGATATGGACCATGTTGTTATTGCAGGCGTGTAATGCCCAGGACGAATCCGCTAAAAAAAAGCTTATGAAAGATAATACCCAATCCGGTAATCCTTTTTATTCCAGAGCAGATAGTAGTAAACTGGCTGTAAAAGAAGCTGACTGGAAAAAAATATTGTCTCCCGAGGTATATTATATTGCCAGAGAAAAAGGCACGGAACGTCCCTGGACCAGTAAATACGAGGCCTTTAAGGAAGTGGGTACTTACTATTGTGCCGTGTGCGGAAATGCATTGTTTAAGAGTGATACCAAGTTCGACAGTGGTTGCGGCTGGCCCAGTTTTTATGAGCCCGTTTCGAAAGGTTCCATCATATACCTGCCAGATCATTCACATGGAATGGAACGCACAGAAGTACAATGCGGCAGGTGTAAATCGCATCTCGGGCATGTATTTGAAGATGGCCCCCCCCCAACCGGACTGCGTTATTGCATCAACGGTGTAGTGCTCGACTTTGAAAAAGCGGAAGCCGCAGCAAAAAAATACAAGGACCAGAAGGAATAATATCAGGCAAGAATGTCGTTCACATTCTTTGAAATGTTTTCGGCCATTTTTTCCATCGGAAGATCATTCTCATCTTTTCCGAAAGGGTCCTCTATTTCTTCTGCAATCAGTTCCAGACTGGCAAGCACATAAAAGATAAAAATCACTGCCGGAATGGTAAAATAACCCAGTGGTATGGCAAACCCCAGCGGCAGGGTAAGCACATAGAGGAAAATAAATTTCTTCAGAAAGGCACTGTAAGAATAAGGGATGGGTGTATTCTTGATTCTTTCGCAGGCGCCGCAGATATCCAGAAAGCTTTGTAGTTCACTGTTTAAAAAAAGCAATTGAAAATCGCTGATCTGCCCGTCGCGGTGCATCAGGTGGATCCTGTTCATCAATACCATGGCCACCTGGTTGGGAATATGTTTGCTGGTATCGAAACCGCTGATTTCCGGATGCGAACCGGAATCCAATGCCAGCCTGGTTTTTTCGTTCAACAGGTGGAGCCTGAGTTCCTGTGCAAACAACGGAATGATCCTTTTAAAAAAGCTTCTGTTCTTTTCGTCATCGAAAGGCAGAATGCTGTTGAGTTTTACAGAAAGGTTGCGGCTGTTGTTGATCAGGGATCCCCAGAGTTTTCTGCCCTCCCACCAACGGTCATAAGCTGTATTGGTCCTGAACACCAGCAGCATGGAAATGGCAAACCCAAGCAGGCTGTGAACGGTAGTGATATTTCTTGCATGCGTATTTTCCGGAAGTTTCAGGTAATTGGCTTCCAGGTATACTATGCCCCAGGAAAAAAAGCCTACGAAAAGAATCAATGGGAAAAGCTGACGGATTGTATCCGTCCGGTGAACTTTAAAGATAAAACGAATCCACTCTTTGGGTTGGTAGCTGATCATGCTGCAAAATTAAATATCCTTTCGCAACCGTTTATCTGTAAGGCTTTGATATTTATGGCTGAAATATCCGGCAGAGAACAGGGTAATCAGGACTCCGGCAACCGAAAGCAGCATAACACTGTTGGAGAAAAAAGATACCCAGTTCAGCTGTACTTTAAATATTTCCTTGCTTAATAAAACACTTACACTGCCCAGATAGCCAAAGGAGTCGGCCACATAAATAAGGAATCCGACATTACCCGTAAACCGGAAACTGGCAATCAGTCTTTCAAAAAAAACAGAGTTGAAAGGAATGTAGACCAGGTAAAGCCCCAGACCTACCAGGGTCATCCACCAAATGGGAGAAATCAGGTTGTTCCGGAAAAAATAAGTGCAGGCTCCTGCCAGAATAAAACCCAATAAAATAAATACATGCGAGAGCATGAAGGCCTTGAAGCTGTCTTTTATGATTACCATACTTCCGATGAGGATCAGGATTACGAGTGTAATAGGGGTTTCTGTTTTAGAGAAGATAGCAGGCTGATTGAGGTAGCCCATTTCCTTCCACATATCTGCGCTGAAATTGTCGCGGATATCGCGGAAGATGGTAGCAAACCCGTAAATCACCACCGCAGCAACAATACCTGGTAAAAACTGCCGGATAAAAGCTTTTCGCTGTGTGGCATCCATCGGTGTCCGGTTCATCCGAAGGGAAATGTCTTCTTCGGTTGGCGGCGGAATTTGTTCCATCAGGTAAATGAACAGGAGCAGGGGAAGGGCAAACACGAGCCCGGTTACAAAAGGTATCCAGAACTCTGATAACCCAAACTGCAGCTGGAGCCATCCACCTACCGATTTTACAAATCCGGAAGAGAAAATAAAACTTACTGCCAGGGCGGCGCCGATGAAGTCGGTCGTTTTTCTGCCTTCGATATAAGAAAAGATTACACCCCACAACATGCCCAGCGGAAATCCGTTGATGAAAAGAAAAACAATGTTGTAAGGCGCAGGTACCAGCGCAAACAACAACCAGGCCAGCCAGGCTATTCCTACCAGGAGCAGCACGATCTTATAACGGTGCAGGCGCTTTAACTCTGAGATGAATTTGATGCCATAAAACTTGGCCATCAGGTAGCCGATCATCTGGCTCAATACCAGCAGGGTTTTGTATCCCAATCCCCAGTAAGCCATACCATCGAAAGTGCAAACCGTAAAAGACTTTCTGAATCCGAAGATCATGGTATAAGTAAGAAATGCCACTACTGCGGCATAGAGGCCTGTTTTAAAAGCACCTGGCAAGTGGTCAACTTTTTTTTTCACGGAGCAAGCAGTTGGTTTCTACCGATAAATATAGGCCACTCATCTTTAGTATTTGGTAAATGGTCGTTTATTTCAGAAATTACTCTTTCCAAAAAACAACCACTGTTTATGAAAAAAATGCTATTTACCCTTGCCTGTGCTACAGCGGTTTTTTCTGCTTCTGCACAGCAGGTAGACTTCTCCCGTCACTTCAAAAATCTTAAGCCCCGCAATATTGGGCCTGCAGGTATGAGTGGACGCGTTACTGCCATTGATGCCATCTGGACCAATCCCAATGTAATTTATCTGGGAACTGCCAGTGGCGGTGTTTGGAAAACCGAGAATGGCGGAGGAAGCTGGGTACCCGTATTTGACGATCAGCCCATTCAGAATATCGGATCTATTGCCATTACACAAAGCAATCCCAGCATAGTATGGGCAGGTACCGGAGAAGGTAACCCGCGCAATTCCATTAGCCTGGGAGAAGGCATTTACAAAAGCCTGGATGGCGGTAAAACATGGAAATGCATGGGTTTACAGAAGACCCGCAATATCCACCGGATCATCATAGATCCCAACAACCCGGATGTGGTGTATGCGGGGGTAATGGGTAATCCATTTGCCGATCATCCGGAAAGAGGCGTATACAAAACAACCGATGGCGGTGAAACCTGGAAACTGATCCTGCATACCAACAGCAGCAGTGGTGTAGGTGACATGGTGATGGATCCTTCCAATCCCAATAAGTTGTTTGTGAACATGTACCAGCACAGACGTACTCCCTGGAGTTTACAGGGTGGTGGCCCCGGAAGTGGTTTTTATGTAACCTACGACGGCGGAAAAACTTTTAAAAAACTGGGCAAGTCGGAAGGACTTCCCGACGGTGAATATGGCCGTATTGGTATCAGCATCAGCAGAACAGACCCAAACAGGGTGTATGCGCTGGTGGAAGCCACCAAAAACGGATTGTATAAAAGCGATGACGGAGGTATGAAATGGGAATTGGTAAACAGTGACCCATCAGTAGTAACCAACCGTGCTTTTTATTTTCAGGATATAGCGGTAGATACCAAAAATGAAAACAGGATTTACAACATCAATCAGGTGATTAATGTAAGTGAGGATGCGGGTAAAACATGGAAGCCCGTGATCCCTTACAGCGGTATCCACCCCGACCACCATGCATGGTGGATTCATCCCAACGATGCAAACTTCATCATCGACGGAAATGATGGTGGTATCGGCATCTCCCGCGACCGTGGTAAAACCTGGCAGTTCGATGAAAAATTGCCGCTCGGTCAGTTCTATCACATCAATGTAGACAACAAGATTCCTTACAATGTAATGGGAGGATTGCAAGACAACGGAAGCTGGCACGGACCTGCCTATGCATGGGTACAGAGCGGTATCCGCAATGCTTTCTGGCAGGGCGTAAGTGGCGGTGATGGCTTTGATGTTTCACCTGATCCTGAAAATGCAGACTGGGTATATACCATGAGCCAGGGCGGTAACCTGTCTCGCTACAATATTGCTACCGGTGAAGCCTGGAGCATCAGGCCTCCGCGCCCGGATAAAACCACCCGGCAGCGTTT
Organism: Sediminibacterium sp.; assembly: GCA_028687975.1. Classification (GTDB taxonomy): domain Bacteria; phylum Bacteroidota; class Bacteroidia; order Chitinophagales; family Chitinophagaceae; genus Sediminibacterium. The sequence goes on along the minus strand of JAQTZD010000056.1, from coordinate 9,999 downwards.
TAACTGGAATGCCGCACTGGCACAGGATCCATTTGATGCAGGTACTATTTATTACGGAAGCCAGTTTGTGAACAAGAGCACCAACAGAGGTGCATCATGGGAACTGATTTCTCCGGATTTAACAACCAATGATTCTGCCAAGATAGATCAAAGAAATAACGGAGGTATATCTGTAGACATTACCGGCGCCGAAAACCATTGTACCATCCTGGCTATTGAACCTTCTGCCAAGGAAAGAGGAGTGATTTGGGTAGGAACAGATGACGGTAATGTACAGCTTACCAGAGATGGCGGTAAAACATGGACCAACTTCCGCGGTAAAATCCCCGGAATGCCCACTGGCGCATGGGTTTCGCAAATCAGGGCTTCCAGACACAATGGCGGAGAAGCATTTGTGGTGGTGAACGATTACAGAAGAGGCGATATGAAACCATATATTTTCCGCACTTCCGATTATGGTAAAACATGGACCAGGATGGTGGACGAAAAGAAAGTAGTTGGTTATGCTTTAACCGTGATTCAGGATCCGGTTGAACCCAACCTGATTTTTGCAGGTACGGAACAGGGCTTATGGATCAGTCTGGATAATGGCGTCAGCTTCCAGCAGTTTAAAAATGAGTACCCTTCTGTTTCAACATACGACCTGGTGATTCAGGAAAGAGAAGCTGACCTGGTGATAGCAACCTTCGGAAGGGCGCTTTGGATATTGGACGATATTCGTCCTTTAAGAAAAGCGGCTGCCAATAAGGGCCTGCTCTTTGCAAAAAAACTCACTGCATTTGATGCACCTGTAGCTTACCAGGCTAAAATGAAAAAGGCATCAGGCATTGAATACAGTACGTATGGTACTTATGAGGGTGAGAATAAACGCAACGGGGCACCGATCAGTTTCTTTGTTCATAAAACTGCAGCAGACAGCGGCAAGAATAAGATAGCGGATACTGCTTCTATCAGGATCATTGATGCAAACGGTGTAGTGGTAAGAAACCTCCGGGCAAAAGCAGATACCGGATTTAACCGTTTCTTCTGGGGAATGGAAGGAAAGGGTATCCGTCAGTCCGGATTTGGTGGCAGAGGCGGTGGCCGCTTTGGCGGTGGCGGCGGTAACGCAGAGCCTGGTGGTTTACCTGTGAATCCGGGAACATATAAGGTAGTGCTGAGTTTGGGTAAAGACATCGCCGACAGTACAGTTGTAGTGGTGAATGATGATCCTAATGCGCCTATTGCAAAAGAGATCAGGGATGCTATTCGCAAAGCCAACGCCAGAATGGAAAAATCTATTCTGCGTTTGAATGCGGTAAATGATCGTTTAACAGAAGCCGAGGAAACCATTCGCAAGGTGGAAGCCGGAATGCCGAATATGGACAGAAAGAATGCCGATACATTGCGTAAAGCAGGTAAGCAGGTAAGCGAAGGCATTAAAGAAATTCGTGAGATGCTCAACGGTAAGCCACAGCTGAAGCAGGGCTATGGCAATATTCCTCAGGAAACCATTAATGGTTTGTTGGGTGAAGCCAGAATGTTGCTGATGGGCAAAACAGCAGTTCCGGGAGCACAGGAAGAGCGTTTAATGTCTTATGCAGAAGAAGCTGTAGATAAAGTTGTGAAAAAAGCCAATGAGCTGTTCAACGGTAAGTGGATGCAGTACAAATCACTTGCTGAAGCTGCTCCGGTGAAGCTGTTCAAAGAATATAAAACGATCGAGTAATCGCAGTAGAACATACTGCAACTGAAAAGCCCTCCTGTACAACAGGAGGGCTTTTTCTTTAATACGATTTTGGCTATGTTAAGATGCTTTTCTGGGTGTAACAGAGAAGCCACCTTTTTTTGATGAGGAAAAATTCTTATTCCCCATGGCTCCGCCTGTTGCCTTGCCAAATGTACTTCCCGGACCTGCAGGCTTTGATACCATGCCGGAAGCGGCAACAGGTTTTTTTGTATTTTTTCTGCTTGATTTTGCTTTTCCCATGGTGATGCTTTTGAATGAAGTTAAAATAGAATTCTTGCAATGACGTAACTTTGCCCCAAATTTTTTATATGAGTCGTTTAAGCCATTTAGCAGAAACATTGATCGGAAGTGAAATTGTGAAACTGGGTAATGCCATCAATGAACGTATCCGCAATGGCGAAAAAATTTACAATTTTACCATTGGAGATTTTAATTCGCATATTTTCCCGATCCCGGCAGAGCTGGAAGCGCTGATCATTGATGCGTATAAAAAACATCATACCAGCTACCCTGCTGCGGAAGGTATTATTGACCTTCGTAAGTCCATCAGCTCATTCATCAAAGAATGGGAAGGATTGGAGTTTAGTCCTGCCGAAATTCAGGTTGCATCCGGAGGCCGCCCCCTGATTTATTCCCTGTTCAGGGTAATTGTAGACAAGGGTGATAAGGTTATATATGGTGTGCCTTCCTGGAATAATAACCACTATGTTCATTTAACCGATGGGGAACATTGCCTGATCAACTGTACGCCTGAAAACAATTTCATGCCTACGGTAGAAGACATCAGGGCCAATATCAAAGGAGCTACCCTGATCTGCCTCTGTACACCACAGAACCCAACCGGCACAACATTGCCTGAAAATTCATTGAAACAAATCTGCGACCTGATCCTGGGAGAAAACAGTTTGCGTGGTCCTGAAGAAAAGAAACTTTACCTGATGTTCGATCAGATGTACTGGACGCTTACCTATGGTGAAACCAAACATTATAATCCCATTGCATTGAATCCTGCAATGAAGCCCTATACGATATACATCGATGGCATCTCCAAAGTATTTGCTGCAACTGGTGTTCGGGTGGGTTGGGCATTGGGTCCGGAAAATGTGATCGGAAAGATGAAAGCAATCCTGAGTCATATCGGAGCTTGGGCGCCCATGGCCGAGCAGCATGCTGTTGCAGAATACCTGCAAATGAACAAAGCCATTGCAGCTTATCTGGACCAGTTTAAATCAGAAATTGCTTTTCGTTTACGCAGCATCTATGATGGTTTTACAGCATTAAAGGCAAAAGGTTATGCAGTGGATGCAGTGGCTCCACAGGCTGCTATTTATTTGACCATACAACTGAATCTTACAGGCAAAAAAACAGCCGGCGGCACTGTTCTGGCCAATCAGAATGATGTTACATCTTATATATTGGGTGAAGCCAAACTGGCGGTGGTTCCTTTCTCTGCATTTGGTGCAGATGCGGATAACCCCTGGTACAGACTGAGTGTTGGAACCTGTGTAAAGGAGGAAATTCCGGAGATGCTGGCTAAACTGGAAGCTGCGCTCGCAAAATTATCCTGAAGCGATCGGGTATAGGGTTGTGTTGGGTTAGTGTTTCGGACACCCGCAGTACTTGGTTTTATTGGATTTCCTGAATACGGAGCAGGAGCTGGCTACCATTGCGGTCAGCAACAGCAGCAGAATGATTTGAGTTATTTTCAGTTTCATAACAGATTCTAAAGTAATAAAATTGCGTGTTAAACCGGTAAAAATGCTTGTTTGATAAGTTATAGAAAACATAAAGTGCTGGTTGCGCCGCTGGACTGGGGGTTGGGACATGCCACCCGTTGTATTCCAATCATTCAAGCATTGCTCAGCCAAGAACATGAAGTAGTAATTGGTGCAGAGAAGGGGCAGGCGGCATTACTGCAACAGGAATTCCCGCAATTAAAAATCATTCCGCTCAGCGGATACAGGGTACGATACAGCAGGAGCAAAGCTTTATTTGCTATGAAACTGCTGACCCAGTTGCCAGGGATCTATGCAGCTATCCGGCAGGAACACCAATGGTTGAAAAAAATCATCGAGGCCGAAAAGATTACCTGCGTTGTTTCCGATAACCGCTACGGATTATACCATACAAGCATCCCCTGCTTTTTGATCACCCATCAGTTAACTATAAAAGCCCCCTTTCCATGGGCGGAACACATATTACGTTCCATCAACTACCGGTTCATTAATCGGTTCAACGCCTGCTGGGTGCCGGATATGGCACCGGCACCGGGTATTGCTGGTGTACTGTCTCATCCGCCGCTGATGCCTTCCGTACCGGTACAGTATATCAATTTGCTTTCGCGATTTACAAAAGAACACCTTCCGGAGAAATATGATTTGTGCGTGCTTTTATCTGGCCCGGAGCCGCAGCGCAGCCTGCTCGAAGAAAAGATACTCAGCCAGCTGAACGGGGTCGAAGCCCGTATCTTACTGGTAAGAGGCAGGCCTGAAGAAGCCACCCTACCTGTAGTGCCCGAACAGGTTACTGTGGTGAACCATCTTCCCGGGAAAGCGTTGGGAACAGCCATACAGGAAAGCGCGCTGGTCATCAGCAGGAGCGGTTACACCACCGTAATGGAATTATTGTCTTTGGAGAAAAAAATGATCCTGATCCCCACTCCCGGACAAACTGAGCAGGAATACCTGTCAGTTTGCTTATCCAAGGCAGGTTTGGCCAAGGAGTTTAAACAAAGCGGGTTTGAATTAGCTGATGCATTGGAGCAAGCTCAGGCTTTTGCATTCAAGCGCGGAGCAATCCAGTTGTTTAATGATGAAATGCTGCACAGCCTGATCGGGCATTGAGCCAATTGGTTAAACACCATTTCTGCTGTTTGCAAGCAAGTTAATCTCCGCGATTTGTAATTAACTTAAAAAAGGCATCCCGGTAGGTATCGGAAATATAGATTGTTGCATTCCCGATCCTGATCTCATCTTTTTTGATCGTGTCAATCTTGTCAATTGCCACCATATAGGATTTGTGCACGCGACATAGTATTTCTGGGGGAATTTCTTTTTCGAGTTCTTTAAAGGTCTGTAACGTCATGATCTGGCGACCGGTGGTATGGATTTTCCGGTAATCCCGCATGCCTTCTATATACAGGAGTTCGGCGTAAGATACTTTCTCCAGTTTATATGCAGTTTTTACAAAGAAATGCACAGGAGCAGCGCTACGCTTGTTTGCGAGATTTGTTTTGGCTTTCTCTACTGCCTGCAGAAAGCGTTCGAAAGAATAGGGTTTGAGCAGGTAATCGGTTACGTTGAGTTCATAGCCCTTAATTGCGTATTCATGATATGCAGTGGTAAGAATAACCTGTGCGCCAATTTGTGCATTTTCAAGTAATTGTATACCCGAGATACCTTCCAGGTGTATATCCAGAAAACACAAATCAACCGGGTGGGTTTTGGTGTATACCAACGCGTCGAGGCTATTCTCAAATACCTGTTGCAAATGCAAGTCTGGAATCCTGAGAATATAATCCCTTAGGCGTTCCTGGGCCAGGGGCTCATCCTCTACAATAATACAATTAACCGGCATGTTGAATACTTAAATTTACTGTATAAAGATCGTGTTCATTCTGTACTTCCAGTACATGCTTGCCCGGATACAGCAGTACAAGTCTTTTTTCTATTAGCCCATTGCCGAGTCCGCCATAGCTTTCATCTTTTATCCGGTTGTGTTGTACATTGTTTTCGCAACGGAACCGAATAGTCTTGGGCGTAAACCAAAAATGTATCCGAATTCCGGCGCCTTCTTTGGTTGGTTTTGCATGTTTAAAAGCATTCTCTATAAAAGGAATAAAAAGCATGGGCTCGGTCATTGTATTACCGGGATCTCCTTCGATGGTATACTCAACAAAATCAGGGTTGGCAGTACGAATCTTTTGAAGGTCGATGTACTTTTCTATATAGGAGAGCTCATGACTAACAGGAATCTTTTCGGTTTTGGTTTCATAAAGCATAAATCGCATGATCTCAGACAACTTCTTAAAGTATACCGAAGCTTTTGGTGGATTCTTTTCGATCAGCACATCAATATTATTCAGGGTATTGAATAAAAAATGCGGATTGATCTGTGATTTTACCAGGTTCAGTTCCATTTCATAGTTTTTCTGTGCCAGTTCTTCTTTTAGTTTTATATCGTTGAACCAACTGATAAATCCCTTGATGATGGCGCCGATAACGCCATTTACCAGTGCGCTAAAGCTCATAATACCGATTATAACAACTCCCGATGAAAAACTGCTCCATTGTATAAACCGCGTCCCAAGCATAAAAGGAATGGATTCTATTGCTACTCCTACCCATGCCGCTCCGATCGCAACACTTAATCCCAATAAAATAAACTGGGAGAATTTTTTATTGCTGAGATAGCGGTTGAATAAAAATCCATAAAAACTATAGAAACAAATTACGCCCGGAACAATGGCAAAACCAAGCATTAGCTTTGTCCAGAACAGAAAACGTCCGGCGGGTGGCGGGTGTTGCAGGTTGGCATAAGAGGGCAACAGCATCAGGATGAAATAAAATAACATCAGCAGCAATAAGAACATGAACCAATACCCGATATGGATTGCTATTACCAATGAACGGTGCATGCTGTTTATCCTTTTTCTTTTTTAGTAATATACAATATATAGCTTATACCGGTAATTACGGTAAAGTAAAGCAGGGCAACTTCGTGAACAGGCAGGTCTTTGGAGATCCTTCCGGAGGTTTTCAGATAAAAAAGCGCTCCCTGCGAAAACGGAACCAGGTAACTGTATTTCCACGAAAGCGAAACCATGGAGGTGATCCAAAGCGCCATACCCCCGCCCACGGGTACCAGAAAATTTTTAAACTGCAGACTCAGTAGAAACTGTATGGCTACAATCGGCAGGCAATCCACAAAAAAGAATACGCTGTCGCTGAAAATTTTTTGATATGGGATTGCTCCGGTTGGCCAGCTGGCATTGCTGATGATCAGCGAGGGAAGGATTCCGGATAAATAAGTGCCAACTGAAAAAATGACCAGGAACTGCAGCAGCATTGTGAGTATAACCGCCAGTTTTGCCAAAAAAAGCCGGGTATAAGATTGTGGTGTGGTGTGCAATTGTTTCCAGGTATTGTTTTTGAATTCGACCTGCGTTACCAGGCTGGTGGCCAGTATCACCCCCATGGGTAACAGGAACATGGCAATGGTATCCCAGGATGCCAACCAGTGTTTGTTCCAGAAATCGGGTTTCAGCAAAGCCTTCCTGGTTGCTTCACTTCTATAGATTGCAGCACAGGTGATGATGGCAGGAGTAAAAAAGCCACCAATAATTACCAGCCAGGCTGCCAGGCTCCTTCTTTTTTTAATCCATTCCGCTTTGAAGCAATATAAAAAATTCATAGCCTGTTATTATTTTACGAGATTGATAAATATGGATTCAAGATCATTTTGTTGCTGCACCATCCGGTAAACCTCAATACCCGCTTGTACCATTTGACGATTCAGGGAAGCGATTGCCAGATCATCCGTTGTTGGCAGGTAAAGGAATTCATTTTGTTCTGTTGCCTCCCAGCCATTGTTCATGATAATGGTCAAGGCCTTGGCATTGTTGTTTGTGCGAAACAGGAAACCCGCATTCAGGTTTTGCCTGGTTTGTAGCTGTGAGAGGGTGCCCTGGAACAGTAGTTCACCTTTGTTGATGATGCCGATATGTGTAACCAGTTTTTCTATTTCGGACAGTAAATGACTGGAGATCACCATCGTAATTTGTTGCTCTGCGTTGATTTTCTTTAGCAGTTCACGGATTTCGATGATGCCGTTGGGGTCAAGCCCATTGGTTGGTTCATCCAGTATTAACAGTGATGGATTGTGCAAGAGGGCAATAGCAATACTCAGGCGTTGTTTCATACCCAATGAAAATTGCGCAGTTTTTTTTCTGCCGGTATGTGACAGGCCTACAATTTCGAGCACCTCGCTGATACGCGAAGGAGCACACTGGTACATCACTTGCTGAATTTGCAGGTTTTCGGTTGCTGAAAGGTGTCCGTATAAGGAAGGGGACTCAATCATTGAACCGGTATTACGAAGAATGTTGATCCGGTTTTTTGCGAGGTCTTTTCCAAAGATGGAAATGCTGCCATCCTGTTTTTTCAGCAGGCCCAGCAGCAGGCGGAGTGTAGTTGTTTTGCCGGCCCCGTTGGGTCCAAGAAAACCAAAAATAGATCCGGTGGGAACCTGCAGGTTAATCCGGTTTAATATGGACTGCTCTTTGGAAAACCGGTAGCAGAGGTCATGGGTTTCTATACAATACATATATGTGATTTACCGGGCTAAACTACCGGCATTCAGCAAGGTTGCCGAATCTGTTCCGCAAAACAGGAGCAGTTTTCTGCAAAACCGGCAAAACAATCTGCAAGTTGGATTATATATACCCATCAGCAAAAGGGAAATACCTGCCCGATTCTATACTTCTGTCTTTTGGATAACCAAACGATTGATAACTTTACGCGGCCCTTGTTGGGTTCGTATGAATGGAAGGAACAATCGACGCATATGTCTAAACTAAAAAGCATCAGAGAAAAACAAAATCTGACGCAGGAAGAATTATCAGAAAAATCAGGGATCTCTGTACGAACGATTCAGCGAATTGAAGCCGGTGCAGATCCCAAAGGATATACACTCCGGGTATTATCAGAAAAGCTGGGGGTTCAGGAGATGGAATTACTGAATAAACAGCCTGAGGCAGAAACTGCAGAGGAGGAGAACCAATATCCTTTGCAGGCGGCGGCTCCTGTTGTTATGAATATTTCGGTGATCAAATTAATTAACCTTTCGTCGATACCATTTATTGTTCTGCCTCCCTTGAATATTTTGGTACCCCTGGTCCTTGTTTTTGCAACAAAGCAAAAGAACCCGCTGACCCGGCAAATTATTTCAATACAAATGATGTGGACCATCCTGGCTCCGATCCTGTTTTTATTGGTTATTGTATTAACGAAGCCGGGGAACCTTATTACGCTGGGCATTATGCTGTTGCTGGCTCTTTTAAATGTATGGATTGTTTTAAGAAATACTTTTAATATAGATAAAAAATTCAATCTATATTATAGATTGAATTTCAATTTGATATAAGCTTGTCGGGCTATTGTCGGGTTATTGGCGGCCCCTTTTTTTGGGCTTTTTGGGCGTGGTTTTCACCTTTGGCAAAAATGAATATATGCCCAAAAGAATCACTTTCTCTGTCCTTTTTTTTATTGTTTTAAGTCTGTCTGGTAAGGCTCAAATTTCAAAAGAGCATGAACTGTATAAGACCATCTGTTCAAAAGACAGCCTGCTTTTTAATGTAGGCTTCAACACTTGTAACATGGCTCAGTTCGACCAGTTATTAAGTGAACAGTTTGAGTTTTTTCACGACAAAGGTGGTGTTGCAGATAGAAAGAAATTCTTTCTGGATTTACAAGGAGGCTTGTGTAATCAACCTGCTGCCTATCAGGTAAGACGGGAACTTTTACCCGGGACCACTGAAATTTTTGCGCTCTATAACAATGGACAACTTTACGGAGCCATTCAGGAAGGGGTGCACCAGTTTTTTGAGAAAGCAACAAACCAACCTGAGAAATTCGGCAGTTCAGCCAGGTTTACCCATCTGTGGCTTTTGGAAAATGGTGAATGGAAACTCAAAAAATCTTTAAGCTATGATCATCAGAACAAGCAACTTTCCGGAACCAGCTCATCCATATTTAACAATCATGCTGGAATGGAAAAATGGCTGAAAGAAAATCATATACCCAACCTGGGAATTGGTGTAATCAAAGAAGGAAGGTTGACCGAGGTAAAGGTTTTTGGAGAATTAAACAAAGGAATTGATGCACCTTATAACACCCTGTTCAATGTAGCATCGCTTACCAAGCCGATTACTGCAATGGTGGTTTTAAAGCTGGTAAGTTTAGGTAAGTGGAATCTGGAAGAACCTGTTTATAAATATTGGGTTGATCCGGACGTTTCAAAAAGTCCATATCTGAAAAAACTGACCACAAAACATATTTTAGCACACCAGACAGGGTTCGCCAATTGGCGCGGAAATAATCCGGATGGCAGGTTGCATTTTGAATTTGCTCCGGGAACAAAATATCAGTATTCGGGAGAGGGGTTTGAGTACTTACGAAAGGCATTGGAAAAGAAATTCAAAAAGCCCCTGCATCAATTAGCGGCCGAACTGATCTTTGATCCGCTAAAAATGAACGACACACATTTTTTTT
>JAQTZD010000138.1 GCA_028687975.1 Sediminibacterium sp. | reverse complement strand
CGGTGGCTGTTCCCTGTTGTGTAAGCAGGTCTTTAACCCAACTCGCCTGCCACATGGCTAACTGGCTGTCGCGGGTACCTATTCTCCAATGCCGGGTCATAGTAGTATTTTATTAAGATGCGTGGTTGCGTACGCGGTTATGATGAGCTATAAAATCCTGTACAGCCTTCATGTAAAAACAATGTGGCTGTGTATTGTTTCTGATGTGTGAAGCAGTTTTGTTCACAATTTTATTAATGAGTTCCTGCTGCTGGTGCTTGTCTGCGGTAAGATAGGCATCAATGGCCAGTAAATTGTTCTTCAGGGAATGCAGCACCGGTGCGTACTTCCTGAGTTTCAGCCAACACTGAAATTCTTCCATGTGCCGGGCAATGATGTCCATTGCCATGGGCACCTGTTCTCTCCGCTTCAGCAGCGTGGCATCATTGATCCTGGACAAATCATCTACATTCACCAGTTCATGAACGCCCGCTGCAATTGCCGGATCTATGTTATTGGGGATAGAAAGGTCAATAAAATATTTTTTTCCGGTAGCATTGGCCAGTTGGGATGCTTTGATGATGTACTCATCGGAATGAGTGGCCACTACAACTATATCGTATGTATCCACTGCGGCCTGCAGTTCTGCATAAGGCAGGGTATTGATTTGAAGGGAAGTGGAAACTGCTATCGCTTTTTCATCCGTCCTGTTCATGATAGACAGTTGCTTCGGATGAATATAATCGATGATGTTCTTGCAGGTATTGGTACCGATTTTCCCGGCGCCGATCAGCAGGAACTTTCTGGAAGCCGCATCGGGCACATGCTGCAGAATGTATTGCACAACGGCAAATGAAACTGAAACAGTTCCGCTGCTTAATTCGGTGTTATTCTTGATTTCTTTGGAAGCCTGTAAAACGGTGTTGAATAATCTTTCCAGGTATGTGCCAATGCCTTTTACTGCTTTGGAAATACGGAAGGCATTTTTCAACTGGCCAATGATTTCGTAGTCGCCCAGGATCTGGGAATCCAGACCGGCCCCCACGCAGAACAGATGACGGATAGCCTCCTCGTTCCTTTTCACGTAGCTTTTGGATTCCAGCAATACCCTGTTGCCGTTGGTGTGGCTGGCAATCAGGTCCAGCAACTGGGCGGCGTTGTTGGCTACGGCATACACTTCGGTTCTGTTACAGGTACTCAGTACCATGATCTCTCTTACCCCCGCCTTCAGTGCCGCTTCTACCAATACACTGTTGTTCGCATCGTTGATGGCGAACAGGCCCCGGATCGTTGCATCTGATTTTTTGTAATTAATCCCTACTAAATAGAATTGGCGTAAATTCATGTTTACCGGAAAAAGATGGATCAAAGGTATTTTCTTCACCGCCGACAATTGTTATGGGAATGTCATATCTGACAAATATGACAGTATTATTACAATCATCTGATCCATTTGACTGAAAATTTGTTGAAGCAAGCATTATGGCAAATCAATCGAAAAAAGGGATTCTGCTGATGAACCTGGGATCGCCCGATTCTCCCTCCGTTAAAGACGTAAAAAAATACCTTCGGGAGTTCCTGATGGACGAAAAAGTGATCGATATTCCCACTATTCCCAGGAATCTGCTGGTGAAGGGGATCATTGTACCCTTTCGGTCTCCCAAATCGGCCCATGCCTACCAGAGCATCTGGACCGATGAAGGCTCGCCGCTGATGGTGAACACCTACCGGTTGCAGGAAGCTTTGCAGGCCATCTGCGCTGAACCCGTTGAGGTTTGCATGCGCTACGGCAACCCGCATCCTTCCCATGCTTATGATCGTTTGCAGCAACAGGTGCCAGGTCTGGAAGAAGTGATCCTGGTTCCACTTTACCCGCATTATGCCATGAGCAGTTATGAAACTGCCGTTGAATACGCACAGAAAGTACACCGGGAAAAAAAATATCCGTTCAAACTCAGCGTGGTTCCGCCTTATTTTGTGGATCCGCAGTACATCAATGCCCTTTCCAATTCTATCCGTCCGTTTCTGAACCAGCATTTCGACAAGTTGCTGTTCAGCTATCACGGCGTACCGGAAAGACATATCCGCAAAGGCGACTGTACCGGAGAGCATTGCTTAAAAGTAGCCGATTGCTGCCATGTGCCATCGAAGGCTCACAGCGTTTGCTACCGCCACCAGACCCTGGAAACCACCCGGAAAGTAGCTGAGATGCTCGATCTGAAAGCCGATCAGTACGAACAGACTTTTCAGTCGAGGCTGGGGCAGGACAAATGGCTTACGCCTTATACCGCCGCCCGTTTAAAGGAATTGCCCGGAGAAGGTGTAAAGCACCTGCTGGTAGCCTGTTCGGCATTTGTGAGCGACTGCCTGGAAACCCTGGAAGAAATTGCAGTGGAAGGAAAAGAAATATTTATGGAAGCCGGGGGCGAATCCTATACCATGATCCCTTGCTTAAACGACCATCCGGACTGGGTGGCCACTGTTGATCAACTAATAGAACCCTACCGCTAAGCCATGATGTACGCCTACCTGAAAGCATTGCATATTGTATTTGTAGTAACCTGGTTTGCCGGCCTGTTTTACATGCCCCGTTTACTGATCTACATTGTAGAAGCCAATGAAAAACCGGAGCAGGAACGAAAAGCCGTACAAGATCAGCTGGCGATCATGCTGCGCCGTTTGTGGTTTGGTATCACCTGGCCATCCGCCATCATCACCCTTATTTTTGGTGTTATTGTAATGATAGACGGGGGCTGGTGGAAACTGACTTTTGAGAAAGAAGGCCTTTGGCTTTTGCTGAAACTGATCCTGGTGGTGTTGCTGTATGCCTATCATTATTCCTTGCATTATTTATATCGTAAAACCATCTCCGGAAACTATCCTTATTCGGCACAGGCCATCCGTTACTGGAACGAAGTACCTACCCTGTTGCTGATTGCCATTGTAACCCTGGTTGTGGTAAAACAATGGACCAGTTTTTTATGGGTAACCATTGGCATGATATTGCTGATCCTGGTGCTGTTTGCGGCCATCCGGTTGTACAAAAATTACAGAAAGAAACATGCATAGGCAATTGGCAGTCGGGATGGGTTGCGTTATCCGATTATTCTTTTGAATGAATTGGTTGCAGCGTTTTTAGCAATGCATTCAGTTGCGCGGTATTTTCGTCACCAAACCCGCTAAATTTACCCAGCAACCGATGTTGCGCATCAAACAGGTATAATTTGGGAATACTACTGATATCAATCGAAATACTGGTAACAGCGAGTCCACTGCCCCGGTACTTTTGATACAAACGTTTTAATTCGGGAATTTCCTGTCGGCAGGGGCCACACCACCAGGCCCAGAAAACAACCATGTTCATTGTTGCATTGGGATCACCAATGCGCTGGCTGAGGCCCTTTGCATTTTCCAATTCAATCAGCTCCGGATAAGCCCGGTCAAAGGTTGAAGTATCGAGCAGGAGAAACCTGTTCAGCAGTTTAAACAGGGTTGTTTTTTGAACGTCGGTATTGAAATACTGCAACTGTTGCCGTAAATCTGCTTTGCTGAAATTGATTTTATGTGCATAGAGTTGTTCCAGCAATGCAATTGCATAAGGATACTGCTGCATGATCCGGATATTGTCGGAAATGATTTTGCTGCGTTCAGCCGATTGCAAAGCAGTATCGGGGTGTAATGCAACGAAATTTCTTTTTGTACCACGTCGTTTTGCGGGCCGATTGACCCGGCAATATCTTGTTGATTCTCGAACTTTACCGGAAGCGGCAGTTTACCTTTGGGTGTATCCCTGAAACTATTGAACAACAAGAGCTGCTTCATGCCCCGCTCCACATAAAAAGAAGAATGGATATGGTTTTTCCGGTACGGGTCATAATATCCCAATTGTCTTAAAAGAGGAATGGTATCCCCATTAAAATAAGCCGTGTCGTGTGCTTTAATGGAATAAATTTCTGCGAGAATATTCGTATCTGCAGCAACTGTAAAACTGTTTTCGGGTCCGGCAACAACCAGCGAGTCTTTTACCATTCTTGTTTTTTCATGAAAGAGGTAAAGTTTTTTTCCCTTTAGCTGCTCAAAAGTAGCATCGCTCAATTGAAACTTAATCCGGATGGTTTGGTCGCTATTACAGGCAAGAAAGCTTACAGCCAGGAGGAGCAACAGAAGTGCAGGTTTTGGCATATCAACATGGTTATTTCCTCATAAGATGCAGAAAGAATAAAATTCCATACGAATTGTACCTTAGGGGACCATGAAACAACTTATATTCTCTTTGCTTTTATTGCTTGCCCATCCATTGCTGAGTCAAAAGACACACAGGCAGCAACCTGCCTTTGACGTGGTTCCCTTAGGTGTACTGGGAGGCATCGACGAAAGTAATCTGTCTGCTTATCTGGTATCAGTAGCCGGAACCAGCGCATATATTGGCCTGGATGC
>JAQTZD010000137.1 GCA_028687975.1 Sediminibacterium sp. | reverse complement strand
GCACCCATAAAAATTCAGTCATAAAAAAACTCCGGTCAGATAACTGACCGGAGTTTTTTTATATGATCAACAGAGAAGTTCAGGATTAGTATCCATCGTTCTGTTTAACTACACCGTTAGATGCATCGATCTCCCGCTGTGGAATTGGGAATACCATTTTGTCTGCGTTGTAAGCAAATCCATCTGCAGATCTGCGAAGACGCTTCAGGTCGGCGATTGCATGACCTTCATGGGCCAGTTCCAGTTTTCTTTCATTGAGGATATCATTCAATGTAACTGTAACCAGTGGCAATAAGCCAACCCGGTTTCTGATTCTGTTTACATCTGCAACCGGAGTAGCTCCGATAACAGTTCCTGCTCTGAAGTTGGCTTCAGCACGGGTCAGATACAGTTCAGCCAAACGGATAACGGGCAATACTTTAAACTGCTGTTGCCATTTACCGCTTCTGGTTGCACCGGCACCGCTGTAAAACAACGCAAGTCTTGCATCGGTTGGGGAATAAAGTGCCAGGTGCTTCGCCTGAATGGATATATCTCCATCGCGTCCGCCATACTCAGGGATAGACCAGAACTCATGCATAGCATTTGCTCCGTCCTGAGCACTTACCTGCATCGCAAACAGGTACTCAGTAGCATTGGTGGAGTTGTTGAAAGCTGCTGCATAGGTAGAAGTCAGAGACTTACCGTTTGCATTAGCTACAGAAATAGCACGGTCAGCTGCATCTCTTGCATCTGTGAAGCGCTCCATTTGCAGATATACCCGAGACAGCATAGCAGATGCAGCAGGTTTGGTTGCAAAACTGCTATTGGTATTAGGCAACAAAGATTCTGCTTCTGTAAGGTCGGTAAGGATTTTTGCATATACCTGCTCAACTGTACTTCTGGCAACATTGTTGCTTTCATTGATACCTCTTGTTGGTGTCAGGATCAATGGAACACCCAGATTAGATGTAACACTTCCGGCGCTGTAAGGCTTCGCATAAAGCTTCATCAGCTCAAAATATACAGTAGCTCTGATGAATAAAGCTTCTCCTTTCACCCTGTTTTTGTCTGCAGCAGCAACTACATCAATACCGCTCAATACGTTATTGGCAATATTAATGGTATTGTAAGATGCAAGCCAGGTATCACGTACATAACTGTTTGTAGTGAGGATGTCTTTTCTGAAAACATCACGGGGCTGGTTATAAGTACCTTCCCAAAGGATTTCGCCATCAGCGGCCAGTAATTCAGAGAACAACATTACATGTCCTCCAAGGAGGTTAGCACTGCTTAAAGCATCATAACAGCCATTCAGAACTTTCTTAACATTGGCATCAGAACTCAGCGCTACTTCTTCAGCAACGCTTTGTTGTGGCAGCAAATCCAGCTTTTTATCGCAGGATGATGCTGTTACTGCCAGAAACATGAATAATGGAATATATTTTTTCATAATTAGTTCAATTAAAAGTTTAGAAACCAAGGCTTACACCAAAAGTGATGGATTTAATCTGAGGAGCTGAGTAGAAGTCAGAACCCTGGTTACGGTTACCTGCACGGTAGTCGGAGTTAACCTCAGGATCCCATCCTTTGTACTTAGTGATTGTAGCCAGATTTACAGCGGTTACATAGAATCTTGCAGACCTCAGTTTAAACCTGCTCAGCAATTTGCTTTCCAGATTGTAGGCAAGTGTGATATTCTTCAAACGAACATAGTCACCATTCTCAACATATCTGCTGGAAGCGCCAATACCATTACCGTAACCCAGGCGAAGCTGTGGAACATTGGTGATATCACCGGGTTTCTGCCAGCGGGCCAGCTGATCTTTAGTCTGGTTATCGAACCAGTCAAAGCTTGCAGACATAAATCCACCTGCTCCATTCATGATCTGATTACCAAATACACCCTGGAACAATACGCTTAATTCAAGCCCTTTCCAGCTTACGGAGTTATTCAAACCTGCGATCCAGTCGGGGTTAGGAGTACCCACCACAAAAGATCCGGCTTCGTTGTAATCATTGGTAGTTGTTTTTCCATCTGCCTTATAATACAAAGCATCTCCATTTGCAGGATCGGCACCGGCAAACTTAGGACCATAGAATACACCGATACCCTGGCCAACAATCAATGAGTTCAGGTAACGACCGTCATTACCAGGAATCAGGGTTTGAGTTCCATCCAGTTTGGTGATTTTGTTGTTGTTCTTGGAAATGTTCAGACTGGTATTCCATTTAACTGCCTTGTTGGCAATGTTTACAGAATTCAATACCAATTCA
Source organism: Sediminibacterium sp. (assembly GCA_028687975.1). Taxonomy (GTDB): domain Bacteria; phylum Bacteroidota; class Bacteroidia; order Chitinophagales; family Chitinophagaceae; genus Sediminibacterium. The sequence continues at coordinate 2,201 of JAQTZD010000137.1, read as the reverse complement.
AAACCCTTGTTCTGCATAGAACCGATGTTCACGGTTTGAGTTGAGAAACCAGAAGTTCCGGGAACAGGTACATTGTAAATCAGATCACGGGTGTTTCTTACATAGTAATCGATTTCACCGGTTAAACGGTTGTTGAAGAAACCGAAGTCGATACCAATATCAGTTTGTTCAGATTTTTCCCATTTCAGCTTAGGATTAGCCAGCTGCGTAGGTACCAGACCTGAAGCATTGTTGTACTTGGAAGCACCCCATAATCCCAATTGTGCAAAGTCTCCGAAGCCAGCATCGTTACCGGTTAAACCAAAGCTACCTCTCAGTTTCAGGAAGCTGAGTGCTTTTACATCTTTCAGGAAATTTTCTTCAGTCAGGATCCATCCCGCAGAAACAGCAGGGAAGAAACCATATTTGCTTTCTTTACCAAATCTGGAAGAACCATCTATACGGCCACTTACAGAAAACAGGTATTTGTTGTCGAACTTATAGTTCGCTCTGGCAAAATAAGACAGAATTGAAGATTCTGTAAGCGTACTGGAACCACCGGTAATGGTACCGGCACTAGCCAGTTTTTTCAACGCATCAACAGGAAAATCCTGTCCGTATACAGTTGAATAATCAGCTCTAAAATTCTGGAAAGACATACCCAGGGTCGCATCAATGAAATGCTTCTCTTTAAAGGTATTGATATAGTTCAGGTAGTTGTTGGTGTTGTAGTTCACTCTTCTGAACCAGGTAGACTGACCGTAACCGTTGGTAGACTGACCAACTGTACTTCTTACACCATAAAACTCATCATCATTCTGATTCTGAACATCCAGACCAAACTCTGTTTTAAACACCAGGTTATTGGTCAGTTTGTAGTTCAGATAAGCACTTCCAATATTTCTGTAAGTAGTAGAAACATAGCGGGAAGCCTCCAGCTCAATCAATGGGTTGTAATAAGTAGTTACCGGACGGTCGTTGGTAATACCAGCGGCATTTTTCAGCGGAGTAATAGGAGACAAGGCAACAATCTGCATTGGTGTGAGGAACTGGTTATCCTGAGCTACCCGATTAGCAACTGTTCTGGCAACACTCATGTTTACACCAATCTTTACTCTGTCGCTCGCTTCGTGATCCAGATTGAAGCGACCGGAAATACGCTGAAAATCGTTACCAAAGAGGATACCATCCTGACCATTGTAACCTCCACTGATAAAGAATTTTGTTTTCTCATTACCACCGGATGCACTGACATCCATCAGCTTACTGTTGGCATTGTCGTTAAACGCCAGTTTTTCCCAATTGGTATTGGTTTCGAGCGTTCTCCAGTTGGTATGGCCTGCATAACGGGTCAAACGACCTTCGGTAAACTGTAACCATGAACCGGAATACTGGGCGGGATCCAACGGATCAACACCTTCCAGTTTGTCGCTGTTAATAGCGGCTTCTCTAATGAGATCCACGTATTCTTTGGCATCGAGGAAACCACGCAAGTGTGTAGGCTTATTGCTACCGTACTGCATGTTTACATTCAGATTGGTTTTACCAGCCTTACCTTTTTTGGTTGTGATCAATACCACACCATTGGCAGCTCTGGAACCATAAATAGAAGCAGCAGATGCATCTTTCAGGATATCGAATGTTTCGATGTCATTGAAGTTGATATCTGCAAGAGAGCTTCCGGATGCTCCATCTTCGTTGATAGGCACTCCATCAACTACATACAAAGGTGCATTGGAAGCACTGATAGAACCCGCACCACGGATTCTTACTTTAATACCCTCACCTACTTTACCGCTCTGTGATTCTACGAATACACCGGCAGCACGACCCTGTAAAGCCTGCGTAAAGTTGGGTACAGGTGTATTGGCCACATCGGAACCTTTTACACGGGCAATATTACCTGTGAGGTCCTTCTTGGTTTTAGTACCATAACCCACAACAATTACTTCATCGAGGTTTTTGTTGTCTGCCTGCTTGAGGGCAATTGCAATGGTGTTTCCAGTAATTGTAACAGACTGGTCGCTGTAACCTACATAGCTCACAGATAATTTCTTGGTAGCTGTAGGGATTGAAAGTGTGAAGAATCCATCTACATCGGTTGTTCCGATTGCCTTACCATTCACACTGATTGTTACACCGGAGAGAGGAGCTCCGGACTGGGAATCTGTAACCTTTCCTGTTACAGTCCTGTTTTGTGCCAGCAGCGTAATGGACGCAAA
>JAQTZD010000055.1 GCA_028687975.1 Sediminibacterium sp. | reverse complement strand
GTATTCTTTTTTGTAAGACCCTACCGGTCTTATTTTTACCTCAGCCTGTTGCTGGCCATCCTGATGGCGGTTGCCGCTCCGGTAAGGCCTTACCTGATTCAGCTTACGGTAAATTCGGCTATCGGTAAAGTGATCACCGTACCCGACTGGGTGAACTTTGTGGTGCTGGGCGTAGACCTGGCCGATGTTTCCCGCTTTATCATTGCCATCACCCTGTTTCAACTGGTTTTCCTGCTGCTGGAAACCATTATCCGGTTCCTTTTTTCTTTCATCACCGCCTGGATGGGGCAGCATGTGGTAAAAGACCTCCGGGTAGCGGTGTATAAAAAAGTATTGGGGCTGAATCTTCGCCAGTTCGACCAAACGCCCATTGGCACGCTTACAACCCGAACCATCAATGATATTGAAAGCATCAACGATATTTTTTCCGACGGACTCATTCCCATTGTGGCCGATCTCCTGACCATCTTTATTACCCTGGGTACCATGTTCTGGATGGACTGGCGGCTTACCCTGATCAGCCTGATCCCGTTCCCGATGATGCTGATTGCCACTTATTACTTTAAAGAAAGCGTGAATAAAAGCTTTATCCAGGTGCGGAATGCCGTAGCTGCGCTCAACGCTTTTGTGCAGGAGCATATCACCGGAATGCAGGTAGTACAGGCATTTGCTGCTGAAGACAAGGAATATGCAGCTTTCAAAAAAATCAACCAAAAACACCGGGATTCCAATATCAAAGCCATTTTTGCCTATTCAGTATTTTTCCCGGTAGTGGAAGTGGTGCTGGCCGTAAGTATGGGCCTGCTGGTATGGTGGATTGCCGATCGTTCCCTCGATGCGGGTCTGCTGGTAGCTTTTATCTTATACCTCAACCAGATTTTCCGTCCGTTGCGGGTGGTGGCCGACAAATTCAATGTGTTGCAGATGGGTATGATTGCCGCCGAACGCGTATTTAAAGTATTGGACAATACCGATGAACTGCCTCCTGTAAAAGAAGGGGCCTATGTACCGGAACATATCCGCGGCGACATCAACTTTAAGCAGGTCTCTTTTGCCTATGTAGGAGATAATTATGTACTGAAAAACATCAGTTTCCAGGTGAAAGCGGGTGAAACCGTAGCACTGGTAGGGCATACGGGAAGCGGAAAAACCTCCATTATCAGCCTCTTGAACCGGTTGTACCAGATCCGGCAGGGGACCATTTCCGTGGATGGGGTTTCGATTGATGCCTATGATACCGACCGCCTGCGCAAAGGAATAGGAGTGGTTTTGCAGGATGTATTCCTGTTTTCGGGATCTGTACTGGACAATATCACCCTCCGCAACCCGGAAATTACCCGGGAACAGGTGGAGGAAGCCGCCAAAATGATCGGGGTGCATGATTTTCTGATGAAACTGCCCGGCGGATACGATTACAATGTGATGGAAAGGGGGAGTACCCTTAGCCTGGGCCAGCGGCAGTTGCTGTCGTTTATCCGGGCCCTGCTGTACAATCCGGCTATCCTGATCCTCGACGAAGCTACTTCCTCCATTGATACAGAGAGCGAAATGCTGATTGAAAAAGCCATCGATACCCTGATTTCGGGCAGAACATCCATCGTGATTGCCCACCGGCTGAGTACCATCCGGAAAGCCGATAAAATCATCGTACTGGACAAGGGGGAAATCAGGGAAATGGGGTCTCATCAGGAACTGCTTCAACTGGGCGGATTTTATGCCAAATTGCACGAAATGCAGTTTGAGAAAAAGAAACCCATTTTACAGTAAATTTCAGCACTGTACCCTTATCTTTGCCGCAAATTTCGAGATGGGTATGGCCAAAAAAAGCATTAAATCATTACTGGTAGCTGTTTTCAGCATGTTCGCTTTGCTTTTTTCTACGGCAGTTTTTGCCAATGAAACGCCTCAGCAGAAAGGAGAATCAGCCGGTGACCACAAGGAAGCCGCTTTTGATCCTGCAAAACTGATCATGGAGCACATCATGGATGCCCATGAATTCCATTTTGTAACACTGGGCGAAAAGCACATCAGTATTCCATTACCCGTAATTCTCTATTCTCCGCAAAGAGGGCTGTCTGTGTTTTCCTATGGTAAATTTCACCATGGTCATGAGGTATACAATGGCTACAAATCTGAAGAAGGTAAGATCGTTGCCGTAAATGAGGCAGGTGTAGCAGACGAAACTGTTCAGGTATACGATTTCAGTTTAACCCGCAACGTGGTTCAGATGTTTCTGGCACTTATACTGCTGGTATGGCTGATGATTGGGGTTGCCAACAAATACAAGAAGAACGGCGCTAAAGTGGCTCCATCCGGATTCCAGAATGCCATTGAGCCGGTAATTACTTTCGTAAGAGACGAAGTAGGCAAGCCCAACCTCGGACATGCTTACGAGAAGTACATGCCATACATGCTGACCGTTTTTTTCTTTATCCTTATTAACAACCTGATCGGTTTGATTCCGGGAACGGCAAATGTAACCGGCAATATTGCATTCACTGTGGTATTGGGTGTGATCAGTTTCCTTGTAATTGTGTTCAGCACCAACAGGCATTTCTGGGGGCATATCTTCAATCCTCCTGTACCCTTCCTCGTGAAGTTCATTTTGGTTCCTGTTGAGTTCATTGGAATCTTCACCAAGCCTTTCGCATTGATTGTCCGTCTTTTTGCCAACATGGTAGCGGGTCACATCATCATTACCTGTTTCATTATGCTGATCTTTATTTTCGGCGCAATGAGCAAGGTTGCCGGAATCGGTTTCACTCCGGTTTCACTGGCATTCACCATTTTCATTTATTTCATAGAGATATTGGTTGCGTTTATTCAGGCGTTCATCTTTACCAATCTGACTGCCGTGTTCATCGGTCAGTCGATGGAAGGTGCTCACCACGATGAAGCGCATCATTAATTTTTTCATTCATTAAAACAAACAGTATGTCAGTAATTAACACTTTGTTGGATGTTAGCATGAGCCACTTAGGTGGAGCTATCGGTGCAGGTTTGGCTGCAATTGGTGCCGGTATCGGTATCGGTCAAATCGGTAAAGGCGCTGTAGAAAGCATCGCCCGTCAGCCGGAAGCGTCTAACGACATCCGTGCGAACATGATCCTGACTGCCGCTTTCGTAGAGGGTGTTGCCCTTTTTGCGGTTATCGCAGGTATCCTGGCTGTATTGAAAGCCTAGTAGCACAAAATCATTACTGCACTGCGCGCACAGGGCAAACGGTGCAGTAATCTTTATCAACTTTACTTCGAACTAAATATATTTTATGGAACTGTTATTACCCGGGTTAGGATTGTTGTTCTGGACTTTGATCGCATTCCTGGTTGTATTCTTTCTGCTGAAGGCCTTTGCCTGGAAGCCGATTCTTGCCTCTCTGAAAGAAAGAGAAACAGGTATTGCCGATGCAATTGCTTCTGCAGATAAAGTGAAGTCTGAAATGGCCGCATTGAAGAATGAGAATGAGGCATTGATGACCAAGGCCCGTGAGGAAAGAGCTGTAATGATTAAGGAGGCGAAAGAAACTGCCGACAAAATGATTGCAGATGCCAAGGACAAAGCGAAGTCTGAATACGACCGCATTGTTTCTGATGCACAAACCGCTATTCTTCAGCAGAAGAATGCTGCGCTGACCGATGTGAAGAACCAGGTTGGTTCATTGGTAATTGAAGTGGCTGAGAAAGTACTGAGCCGTGAATTGTCCAATAAAGCAGATCAGGAAAACTACATCAAACAATTAACCGAAGGCGCTAAATTGAATTAATCCATGCCAAATCCAAGATTAGCAGACAGATACGCCAAAAGCCTGATTGACCTTGCAACAGAAAAAGGTCAGCTGGATGTTGTGCGTGAAGATATGCGCTATATTCAGGGAGTGTGCAGCGCAAGCCGTGAGTTCCTGAATATGCTCCGCAGTCCTGTGATTAAATCTGATCAGAAAGAAAAGATCGTATCTGCCGTTACTGCCGGTAAAGTGAGTGAACTTACTATCGCTTTCAATAACTTATTGGTGAGAAAAGGACGTGAGGGAGATTTACCTGAAATTGCGAATGCCTTCATTAACCAATACAATGCGTTGAAGGGTATTCATAAGGTGAAACTGACAACAGCGGTTGCTGTTACTGATGAACTGAAGAAGTCTATCGAAGCAAAAGTACAGGCGGCCAATGGTTTTGGTACAGTAGAACTGGAAACAGTTACACAGGAAAGCCTGATTGGTGGTTTTGTACTGGAGTTCAACAACAAACTGGTAGATGCCAGCATTGCCCATGATCTCCGTGAAATCAAAAAGCAGTTCAGCACAAATATTTACGTACAGAACATCCGATAATTTTTACAAAAATTTTTTAAACAATACAAAATGGTAGACATTAAACCAGATGAAATATCAGCGATACTGAGACAGCAGCTCAGTAATTTCAACGCTTCCGCAGAACTGGAGGAAGTAGGTACCGTATTGCAGGTGGGTGATGGTATTGCCCGTGTGTACGGACTGAACGGCGTAAGAAGTGGAGAGCTGGTTTCTTTCGAGAATGGTGTTAAAGCAATTGCCCTGAACCTTGAAGAAGACAATGTGGGTGTGGTATTGATGGGAGACAGCGGGTCTATTAAAGAAGGTGCAAAGGTGAAAAGAACCGGCCAGATCGCTTCTATCAAAGTAGGTGAAGGCGTTGTAGGACGTGTAATCAACACCCTGGGTGAACCGATTGATGGTAAAGGACCTATTGCTGGTGAGCTGTACGAAATGCCACTGGAGCGTAAAGCGCCTGGTGTAATTTATCGTGAGCCGGTAAAAGAACCCTTGCAGACTGGTATCAAGGCGATCGATGCCATGATCCCTGTAGGCCGTGGTCAGCGTGAGCTGGTAATCGGAGACCGTCAGACTGGTAAAACCGCCATCTGTGTGGATACCATTATCAACCAGAAAGAATTTTACGATGCAGGCAAGCCTGTATATTGTATATATGTAGCAGTTGGTCAGAAAGCTTCTACTGTTGCAGGTGTGATGAAAACACTGGCAGACAACGGTGCTATGGCTTATACCACCATCGTTGCAGCTTCTGCATCTGATCCTGCTCCATTGCAGTTCTACGCTCCGTTTGCTGGTGCTGCAATTGGTGAGTTCTTCCGCGATACCGGTCGTCCTGCCCTGATCATTTACGATGATCTGTCTAAGCAGGCCGTAGCTTATCGTGAAGTATCCCTGTTGCTGAGAAGACCTCCGGGCCGTGAAGCATATCCTGGAGACGTATTCTACCTCCACAGTCGCTTGCTGGAAAGAGCTGCGAAAGTAATTGCCAACGACGATGTTGCTAAGAACATGAACGACCTTCCTGATTCTATCAAGCACCTGGTAAAAGGTGGTGGTTCTCTGACTGCATTACCAATCATTGAAACACAAGCAGGCGACGTATCTGCTTATATCCCAACCAACGTAATCTCCATCACCGATGGTCAGATCTTCCTGGAAGGTAACCTCTTCAACGCAGGTATCCGTCCGGCGATCAACGTAGGTATCTCTGTAAGCCGTGTGGGTGGTAACGCACAGATCAAATCCATGAAAAAAGTAGCAGGTACCCTGAAACTTGACCAGGCCCTGTACCGTGAGCTGGAAGCTTTCTCTAAATTTGGTGGCGACCTCGATGCTGCAACCAAGTCTGTAATCGACAAGGGTGCAAGAAACGTGGAAATCCTGAAGCAGGCTCAATACACTCCTTTCAGTGTAGAAAAGCAGGTTGCGATCATCTACCTTGGTACCCAGGGTCTGCTGCGCGATGTAGCTGTAAGAAAGGTGAAGGATTTTGAAGCACACTTCCTCACAGAAATGGAAAACAAATTACCGGATGTACTGGCCGAGTTCAAAAAGGGCAACCTGCCTGAAGATGGCCTGAAGAAAATGACTGATCTGGCTGCAGGCCTGATCCCTCAGTACAAATAGTACTTCCTCAACCTGATATTCAATCCCGTTCGGTGCAGCCGGACGGGATTTTTTTGTTTCTGCCTGTTCGAAAGGCTGGCCCTTGACCTCAAGTATTAAAAACAAATTAAATTCACGGAACAATTTAGTTTATAAAATAAACTAGTCTATGTTTACGGTGTCAATTTAACCAAATGAAACAGGCTATTATTATTGTTGTAATGTTTTTATGCGCCTACTGCCTGACTGCGCAGGTATCTGTGACCGGTTCCGTAAGAGATAATAAGGGCAGGATACTGGCCGGAGCTTCAGTTACACTCAAAGGCACTTATGATGGAGGCAACTCCGATTCTACCGGAAGATTCAGCTTCAAAACAACGGAAAAAGGAAATTATATGCTGGTGGCGGCCAATATCGGGTATAATACAGTTGAGGTTTCGGTTTTACTGGCAGGGGAGCCTGTACAGGTGAACTTTTCACTAAAAGAAGCCTTCAATGAATTGAAGGCCGTAGTGATTACAGCCGGTTCTTTTGTTGCAAGTGACAAGAAAAAAGCAACGGTACTAAAACCACTGGACATTGCTACCACAGCCGGTGCTGTTGCTGATATTGCTGCCACACTCCAAACCCTTCCGGGTGCACAGCGGGTGGGGGAGCAGGAAGGGTTGTTCATTAGGGGTGGAAGTGCCGAGGAAGCCAAAATTATGATCGATGGTGCGGTGGTCAATAATTTCTTTTACAGCGCTGTTCCGGGTATTGCACAAAGAGGCCGGTTCTCCCCTTTTCTGTTCAGCGGCACCGTGTTCAGTACAGGTGGCTATTCGGCTGTTTATGGTCAGGCGTTGAGTAGTGTGCTGAGCCTGGAAAGTATTGATATTCCGGAAAGAAGCGAAGTGCAGGTTGGTCTCTCGCCCATTTTTGGAAGCGCCGGTTTTCAGGAAGTTGCTAAGAATAAAAAATCCAGTTATGGGTTCAGTTACAATTGGGTGAATCTCAGCCTGTACCAAAAACTGGTTCCACAGGCGCCGGATTATTTTAAAGCGCCGGATTTACACACAGTCGATGCCAACTTTCGTTTTAAAACAATGGGCAACGGCATGCTTAAACTGTATGCTTATTTCAACACAACTGGTTTGGGTATCCGCAATCCTTCGCTCGACAGCATTGGTTTAAAGAATGCGTTCAGCCTGAACAATAAAAACTTTTTTACCAATATCAGCTTCCGGCAATCGCTGGGCAATGGCTGGAAACTCAATACAGTAGCCAGTATCAGCTACAACAAGGATCAGATTCAGAACGAGGTGCAAAATGCCAACAATCAAACTACTCCTTCTACCCAGATTCCGGTAATTGATTACAATCATTACCGGTTGAATAACCACCAGTGGATGCTGCAGGCGCGTGCTGTTGCTGAAAAAAGATTTGGTGCAATCAATGCTTTCAGGTTTGGCGCGGAAGTCTGGAACAATGCCGACAGCTTCCGTTACAGCAATCAGGATGGAATTTTCCCTGCTGCGGTGCATGATTTCTATACGGCCGGTTTTGCCGAAACAGATCTTTACATCACCAATGACCTGGCTTTTCGTCCGGGATTGCGGGCTGAGCACAGCGGCTTGCTGAATAAATGGAACCTGGCTCCGCGTGCAGCGCTGTCTTACAAGCTGGGCCCCTACAGTCAGCTGACTGCCGACTATGGTATATTCCGGCAAACACCGGACAGAAGGTTCCTGATGAACAATACCGATTTTGATTTTCTCACGGCAGATCATTACATCCTCACGTATCAGCATCTTTCTTCCGGTTATACTTTTCGAATACAGGCTTTCTATAAGGATTACCGGAGTTTGCTGAAAACCGATGATGCCCTTCGCAATGCAACTGGAACCAATGGTAACGGCTATGCACAAGGACTGGAGCTGTTCTGGAGAGATAAAAAAACATTCAGGGGACTGGACTACTGGATCTCTTATTCCTACCTCGATACCAAACGCAATTACAACAATTATCCAATAACTGCTATGCCAACTTTTGCAGCAACACATAGCGGAAGTGTGGTGATTAAAAAGTTCTGGGTGAAACAAATGTTTGGCATGAACTGGAGCTGGAACTGGAGTACAGGAAGACCTTACTACAATCCCAATTTACCGGCCACCGGATTTTTGAGCAACAGAACCATTGCATACAGCAGCAACAATTTCAGCCTGAACTGGCTTCCTAAAATCGGCAAAGCCAACTCCGTGGTGGTAGTGGGCATCAACAATGTATTCAACGAGCTGCAGATTTTCGGATACAATTACAGCAGCCGGGTGAAAGATGGAAATGGTCAACTCATCAGTACTGCCGTAGTGCCTCCTGCGCCTCGTACCTTCTTTTTAGGGTTGTTCCTGAGCTGGGGAGTAGACAGAACACAACAACAAATCAATTCCAATTTATAATCACTTAAAACAACAATCAAACATTATGAAAAAACTATTACTGATTGTGGCCATGCTAGTTGTGGGGTTTACCCAGGCACAAAGCAGGTATGAAGGCGCCATGCAAAAAGGGCTGGCTCAGCTGAGTGAAGCCAAAACCCCGGCCGATATGCTCGCTGTATCCGCATTCTTCGAAAGAGTAGCTGATGCAGAGAAAGATAAATGGCTTCCTTATTATTATGCAGCCCGTACCAATATCCTCGCAGGCTGGATGGATCCTAAAGCAGACAAGGATAAATCGGCAGAAAAATCAAAGCAGCTGATTGCCAAAGCAGTAGCATTGGAACCCAATCAGTCAGACATTTTTTGCCTTGAACAACAGGTAGCTGTGCAGCAATTAACGGTAGATGCCATGAATCGCTGGCAAACTTACGGAGCGGTGGCAGCTGAAGCAATTGCCAAAGCAAAAACTGCTGATCCCGCGAATCCCAGACCTTATTTGCTGGAAGGCCAGTACCAGTTGAACGTGCCGGAAGCATTTGGTGGCGGTAAAGCTGTAGCTAAAAAGTTGCTGGAGAAATCACTGACATTGTTCAGCTCCTACAAACCGGCTTCTCCCTTTCATCCGGACTGGGGAAAGGAATTGGCGGAGAAAACCCTGGCTGCCTGTCAGTAATTTGTGTATCTGATTTTGCCCCGCTGAATATAGCGGGGCTATCTTTATCTTGTAGAATCGTTTTTTAGTTCCGGTAGTGCATACTGATGTTGCATTCCGGAATACGTGTTGAAGGAAAGGCTTAAATCTGCAATTGCATGAGTGAAGAAAAAAAACTGACCGAAAAGGAAAGTCTGCAACTGATTGCAGACATGATCAAAAAAGCAAAGGGCAGCTATCACGATACGGGGGTCGGCTCGCTTTTGTGGGGCAGTGTAGTAAGCATTGCTTCGTTCATGACCTATTTGCAAAGCGTGTACAAGTTTAGCCTTGGTTTTGATATCTGGCTCATTGTGGTAGCTGCCATTATTCCGCAGATATGGATATCTATACGGGAGAAAAAACAAACCCGGGCCAAGCAATACGACGATGACACAATCAATGCGGTATGGCTGGTTTTCGGGATCAGCATATTCAGCCTTAGTTTTTATCAAGCGGTGATTCCGGATGCTACCACTCGCCTGATGCATGATCAGGGATTCGAGCTCATTAAAAGATATACCGACGGAACTAAGCCGGATGAAGTACTCCGGCCCTTTGCTCCCAGTTTTTATTCGATCTACCTGCTGCTCTATGCATTTCCAACACTCGTGACCGGTCTTGTAAAAAAATTCCGCCCCATGATGCTGGGCGCATTGCTGACGTATATACTCTTTGTTATATCTTGTTTCACAGCAGCAGATCAGGATATGTTGCTGGGCGGAATTGCGGCAATCGTTTGCTGGTTTATTCCCGGAATCATCTTAAGACGAAAATACCTGGCTGGAAGGGCTGCTGCTGATGTTTAAAGAATTAGATCCCATATTACATTCCCAGTTGCGTTTGGCGGTCATGAGCCTGCTCATTGGCGTAAAGGAGGCCGATTTTACCTTTATCCGTGAAAAAACAAATGCCACCGCCGGTAACCTCAGCGTGCAGGTACAGAAACTGCGGGATGCCGGATATATAGAAGTGGTGAAGCAGTTTAAGGACAATTATCCGCAAACCACCTGTAAAATTACCCCAAAGGGTATTCAGGCATTTGAAGCATATGTTAAAGCCCTGCAGGAATACCTGAAAACAGGCTAATAGTTCCTGCTGTTGATTAAACATCTTACTGAATTTTGCGTTATACAAAGCAATGCAGGACATCGTAAAAGTTACCCAACTCGCCAAGCGGTTCAATCAACTGACCGCTGTAAATGATCTTTCCTTTACAGTGAAGCCGGGTGATGTGTATGGATTCCTGGGGCAGAACGGAGCAGGAAAGAGCACCACCATCCGTATGCTCCTGACCCTGATTACACCTACGGAGGGCGATATTGAATTATTCGGGATGTCGCTTAACCGGCACCGGAAAGAAATACTGCAGCAAGTGGGCGCCGTGATTGAAAAACCCGATGTATACAAGTTCCTTTCTGCTTATGATAACCTGAAACTCTTTGCCCGGCTCAGTGGGATGCATCCATCCCGGACAATGCTGATGGATCAGCTGGAAATGGTGGGGCTTGCGGGAAGGGCGGATGATCAGGTAAAAACCTTTTCGCAAGGGATGAAACAGCGATTGGGTATCGCCATTGCCCTGGTGCACAATCCCGGTTTAATCGTATTGGATGAACCCACTAATGGGCTAGATCCGCAGGGCATTGCAGACATCCGGAACCTGATTCTTTTTTTAAGCAGGGAAAAGAAGAAAACAATAATTGTTTCCTCTCACCTGCTCAACGAAATTGAACAGATCGCTACGCGGATGCTTATCATCGATAAAGGCCGAAAACTGGTAGAAGGAGCTACTTCCGAATTACTCGACAGTACGCAGGTGGTACTTCAGTTGAATACAGCGAACAATTCGCAGGCCCTGAACATATTGCAGGGAAGCAGCTGGGCAGATCGGCTGAAACCCATGCGCGAAGGGCAGCTTATTCTTGGCTTAAACCGGGATGAAATTCCGGAGTTGAATCGTTTTCTGGTGAGCATGCAGGTGCAGGTACTCCTGTTGCAGCCAAGGAATAATCTCGAAGACTATTTTTTACAAATAACAGCAGGGAAGCAGCATGTGGACGCATTTACAAATTGAGCTTTATAAAATTTTCCGCCGGCCAAGAACCTATCTTGCATTCGCCGCCATCACTGCTTTAATTGCGGTGATTCAGGTTGGTTTGTTCATGGATGGCAAGGAGTACACCGAATTTGTAATGGCCGATTTTGAAGGGTCGTTTTCGGTGGATGGTAAAATCCTCAACGGATATTTTATATGCTATGTAATTCTTCAGTTGTTGCTGGTGCATGTGCCGCTGTTGATTGCACTGATAGCAGCAGACATGATATCCGGAGAAGCCAATATGGGAACCCTGCGGGTGTTGCTTACCAAGCCGCAGTCGCGTACCGCCATTGTGCTGGCTAAGTTTCTTGCCTCCGTGGTATATACCCTGTTGCTCCTGATCTGGATTGCTGTGCTCGGACTTTTCGTAAGTATGTGGGTGTTTGGAACAGACGATATGTTTCTCATGAAAAGCAGTTATGTGGTTATTGTAAAAGAGTCCGACGTTTTCTGGCGGTATGCAGGTGCTTTTTGTTTTGCGGCACTCTCTATGGTTACGGTTGCAGCCCTGGGCTTTTTCCTGTCTTTTTTTGCGGAGAATTCCATCGGACCCATTGTGGCTACCATGAGTGTGATCATTGTTGCTACGATTCTCAGCACCATGAATATTCCCATTTTTAATACCATCAAGCCTTTCCTGTTTACCACACATATGATTACCTGGAAAGAGTTTTTCGATTTTAAAGTGAACGATGCCAACGAAGCCATTATCGGTTCCATACAGAACCCGGATAAAATCATCCGGTCTGCCCTGGTGCTGGTTGCACATATCATTGCATTTGTGGGAGCAGCCGTACTGGTGTTCCGGAAAAAAGATATTTTAAGCTGATAACATGATAAAACAAGTTCCCTATACCATAAAAGTTACCTGCTTTTTATTGTTGCTCTTCATTTGCCCAGCAACATCTGCCCTTGCGCAGGATGTAACAGAACTGGTGAAGAAAGTGAAAGCCAAGCTGGATCAGGTAAACGATTATACAGCCACAGGTAAGATGAAAACCGATGTTGCATTTATCAAAGCGCCGGTGGGTTCCATTAAAGTATTTTACAGGAAACCCAATTTATTTCGACTGCAACGCAATGGAGGTATTTCTGTGCTGCCCAAGGGCGGAGTCAGTGTGAATATCGGTAACATGATTGTGTCTGATGGATTTACAGCCCTGGATGCCGGAACGGGGATGATAGGTAAAAGCAAGGCAAGAATTATTAAGTTATTGCCCGAAGGCGATAACAACGATGTGATTCTGTCTACGCTTTACATTGATGAAGTCAATTTGCTGATCCTGAAATCGGTCACCACCACCCGTGAAAACGGCACTTATGAAATGGAGATGTATTACGGAAAATTTGCTTCGTTCGGTTTGCCCGATAAAGTGAGTTTCAGTTTTAATACTAAAGATTACAAATTGCCCAAGGGTATTACCATGGAGTTTGATGATACGGATGCAGCGGTAAAAGATAAAATGAAAGGCAAAAAAGGCAGAGTGGAAATTACCTACACCGCTTATGAAATCAACAAAGGTATTGCTGCAGCGTTTTTTAAGTAAGCTGCATTGAACACTGTCAGAATAATTCCACAGACCAGCTTCTGTTGAATTGCTCTCCCGGTAAAAGCAGTTGTATTCCTTCTTTCTTTTTGATGTCGCCCGTGCTGTTTACATGATCTGCAATGCCACACCAGGGTTCAATACAAACAAAATCTGCATCTTTGGCGCTCCAGATGCCCATATAAGGAAACTGGTCGTAGGAGAATTTAAATCCATGTGCTGTTGCATGGTGGCACAGTGATATGGCTGTGGAGTTCAGTCCCTTGAATACCAGGGCATCCCCGTAAAACAGCGATTTAGTCAGTTGAATCTGGTTGTTGTTGTGAAAAAAAGGTACCGGCGTAGTTTCAATCAAACCTTCCGGTGATAAGGGCCATTGTCCGGTTGTTTCCTTGGCATTGAATTGCAGGTAATAGTCTTCGAAATGGGTTCCTTCTACAAGAGGCACCTTAAATGCAGGATGTGCTCCCACCGAAAAGAAGATAGGTTTGATGTCGATATTGGTTACCTGATAATGACAGGTCAGTACGTTCCGGTCGATGGTATAGGTAATGGTAAAACGGAATAAAAACGGATACTGTTCCTGTGTGGTTTCATTTGCATCCAGCGTAAAACTGAGGCTGTCCTGCGTATGTGCTGTGAGTGTAAATGCAAGATCCCTGGCAAATCCGTGTCTGCCAAGCTGGTAAGATGTGCCGTTGTAGGTATAGTGGTTGTTTTTCAGGCCACCCACAATCGGAAACAATACCGGGCTTTTCTTTCCCCAGAATGCAGGATCACCGCTCCAGAGATATTCCAGCTGGTTCGCTTTGTTGAAAATACTTTGCAGTTCGGCTCCTTTTGGGGCTACACTGATCCGGAGCTGGCTGTTTTCGAGTTGCATCATGGTATTCGCTATCCTTCTGTTTCTTCAATTCTTTCATCTACCGCATTGGCCAGCATCCGAGCGCTGATTTTTTTCAGGGGGTTCTGCCTCATTTCGGCGTAACCAAAGCGCTTGCGGATAATTTCGAGGCATTCAAATGTGGCTGCCAGAAATGAGCTGTGCTCTGCTTTTCCCTTTCCGGCTATATCAAATGCGGTTCCATGGTCGGGGCTTGTTCTTACCACAGGAAGACCTGCAGTATAGTTTACGCCTTCTCCAATAGCCAGCGATTTAAAGGGGATCAGTCCCTGGTCGTGGTACATGGCAAGTACCACATCAAATTTTTCGTATTGGCCTCTTGCAAAAAATGCATCGGCGCTGTATGGTCCGAATGCCAGCATGGTATTTCGGGCCTCCTTGATCGTAGGTCGGATAATTTCTTCTTCCTGTTTGCCAATCAGTCCCTCATCACCTGCATGGGGGTTTAAGCCCAATACGGCAATCCTCGGTTTATCAATTCCGAAGTCCTTTTGTAAACTGTTGTGCATGATCTTCAGTTTGCTCAGGATATTTTCGCGGGTGATGTGCCGGGAAACATCTTCTATTGTAACATGCTCGGTCACCAGTCCCACGCGCATATTTTCTGCCACCAGCAACATCAGTACATCCGGAACATTAAAATAGGCTTTGAAATAGGGAGTGTGTCCGCTGTAATTGAAATTTTCGGACTGGATGTTTTTTTTGTGGATTGGAGCAGTAACCAATCCCTGGATATATCCTTCTTTCAGGGCCTTTGTGGCTTCCTGAAGCGAAAGCAGTGCATATTTTCCGCCTATTTCGTTGAGTTGTCCGGGTGTAATGGCCACTTCTTCTTCCCAAACATTGAAAATATTGACCTGTTTGGGGTTGATGCGGTTGTATTCCTTGATACTTGTATAATTGAAATTGGAATCCGGTAAACTTTTTCTGTAGAAATTGAGTGTTTTATTGCTTGCAAATACAACCGGGGTGCATATATCCAGCAATCGCTGGTCGGAAAGTGTTTTGATAATCAGTTCCATTCCGATCCCGTTCAGGTCGCCGCAACTGAAGCCAATTACCGGTTTTTGCAATTCGTTACTCATTGGTCTTTATTTAGGATGCTAAAATACTAATTTTGCAGGCATGCAATATACGCTCAAAAAATCGCTGGGTCAGCATTTCCTCACCGACGAGAAGGTTTGCACCAAAATACTGTCTGCACTGCAGGAAGACCCTTTTGAGCAATTGCTGGAAGTGGGTCCCGGCGGAGGGGCACTCACCAGGTTCCTGTTTCCGCTGGAAGGCGTCCGTTTTAAGGCGGTGGAACTGGACACAGAGAAAATCCTTTACCTGAAGCATACCTACCCGACATTGGGGGATAAGCTCATCGAAGGCAGTATACTAGACATTCCTGTTCCCTTTGAGGGACCTTTTACCCTGGTAGGTAATTTTCCTTATAATATTTCCACCCAGATTGTTTTTCGGGTGCTGGAATGGAAAAACCAGGTTCCGGTGATGATTGGCATGTTTCAGAAAGAAGTAGCGGAGCGCATTGTATCTCAGCCCAACACCAAAGTGTACGGAATCCTGAGTGTACTGGTGCAGGCTTTTTATGAAGTGGAATACCTGTTTGATGTGCCTCCGGGCAGTTTCAACCCTCCTCCCAAAGTAACCAGCGGGGTAATTCGCCTGAGAAGAAAACCGGAGCCGGTACCCATGAAATCGGAACGGGCCCTTTTTACCCTGGTCAAAGCGGCGTTTAATCAACGCCGGAAAATGTTGCGAAACCCGCTCAAGCCTTTTTTTGATGCAACGGTTTTGCAGGAAACAATTTTTACAAAAAGAGCCGAGCAGCTTTCCGTAGAAGACTTTGCTGCGCTCACTTTCAGGATGGGACAACAGCAGCAACACCTTCCAGAACCGGGAGCCGACGGATCAATAGAAACAGAATAACAGTTTATGAAACAGAAAGTAATCATTACGGCACCGGCACATCCCTGGTTGCAGGAGCGCCTGCAGCAGCAGGGATATGAAGTTATATATATACCGGATGTGACCTATGAGCAGCTCCTGGATCTTATCGCAAACGCTACAGGCCTGGTAGTAACCACCCGTTTAAAAATTGATACAGCCATAATTGATGCTGCAAAGCAACTGAAATGGATCGGCAGGCTGGGCAGCGGTATGGAATTGATCAATGTAAACTATGCTGCTGCAAAAGGAATCCGATGCGAGAGCAGCCCCGAGGGAAACCGCAATGCCGTGGCAGAACATGCATTGGGCTTGTTGCTGAACCTGATGAACCGCATCCATACCAGTTATGAGGAAGTGAAACAGGGTTTGTGGCTGCGCAATGAAAACCGGGGCAACGAATTAAGTGGCAAAACGGTTGGTATTATCGGGTACGGCCATACCGGAAGTGCATTTGCCCGCTTGCTGGGTTCATTTGGGGTAATGGTACTGGCGCATGATAAATACAAATCCGGCTTTGCGCAGGATCATGTTCGGGAAGCGGCTCCGGACCAGATTTTCCGGTACGCCGATGTGGTGAGCCTTCACCTGCCGCTTACTGCGGAAACCCGGCATTATGCCAATGAGGCATTCTTCAATGCCTTCGAAAAAACGCCTTATTTCCTGACCACCTGCAGAGGTGGGGTAACCGATACGAATGCCCTCTTGAATGCCCTGGAGCTCGGAAAGATCCGGGCCGCCGGTCTGGATGTGCTGGAAAATGAAAAACCGGCCACCTATACTGCGGAAGAGCAGGCTCAGTTGAACCGGTTAGCCGCATTTCCTCAGGTCATTGTTACGCCCCATATTGCAGGCTACAGCCAGGAGGCTTACCTGAAAATGGCCCAAATTTTAGCCGAAAAATTAGGTATTTAAGCTCCGTAGCCTTATTTTCAGTATCTTCGTGTATATGCAACGCCGCAGTCAAATGTGGCGTTGTATT
The DNA here is from genome assembly GCA_028687975.1 of Sediminibacterium sp. Classification (GTDB taxonomy): domain Bacteria; phylum Bacteroidota; class Bacteroidia; order Chitinophagales; family Chitinophagaceae; genus Sediminibacterium. Next base: position 2,691 of record JAQTZD010000055.1, on the reverse strand, counting down.
TTTTTTATCACCCTTAAAGCATGAGTATGAGCGAGAACATTATGTATGTTACGAAAGAGACATTTGAAAAAATGCGTGAAGACCTGCATCGCATGAAGTCTGTTGACCGTCCTGCTGCCTCAAGAGCTATTGCGGAAGCGAGGGAAAAGGGAGACTTAAAAGAAAACGCCGAATACGATGCGGCAAAAGAGGCTCAGGGCATGCTTGAGGCCAAAATCAAGCAGCTGGAGGGCGCTATTGCTAATGCTAAAATTGTGGATACCAGTGCCATTGATACCAGTAAAGTAACCATATTAACCAGGGTAACCATCACCAATATGGCTACCAAAAAGACAGTAACCTATCAGATTGTGGGAGAGAAGGAAGCCGATCTGAAAGCAGGAAAAATTTCTGTAGGCTCTCCAATCGGAAAAGGACTGATGGGCAAGGTGAAGGGAGAAGTGGCCGAGATTCAGGCGCCCAATGGTATTTTGAAATTTAAGGTAGAAGACATAACTGTATAATTCATGACAATTTTTTCAAAAATCATTACCGGCGAAATACCTGCTTATAAGATTGCAGAGAATGAACATTTCTTTGCTTTCCTCGACATATTTCCCCTGGTAAAAGGGCATGTATTGGTGATACCAAAGGCAGAAACGGATTGTTTTTTTGACCTCAGTGCCAAAGAGCTTTCCGAGATTCTGGTATTTGCTCAGCCCATTGCAAAAGCCATCGAAAGAGCATTTCCCTGTAACCGCTGCGGATTGAGCGTGGTAGGGCTGGAAGTGCCGCATGCACACCTGCACCTGGTTCCGATCAACAGTGCAGACGATTTGAATTTCAACAGACCCAAGCTCAGGCTTTCTGCCGATGAACTCCAGGCGGTTCAGCAAGCCATTCTGAAAGAGCTGGCATAATACTTTCCCAACAAGGATGAGACAATAAACTGTCTTATCCTTTTACCCTGGAAGGATTCCGGGATATAAAAGCTCCCCAACCCTCCGATTTTTTTACTGTTTTTTTTCCGGTTTTGCCCGTTGATTTTGGAACCGGAGCAGCAAGCTGATAGTGATGGCAAAGCGCAACAGACAAGGCATCTGTGGCATCGTAATGCACCGGTTTTTCACTGATCTGCAAAATGGTCTGGAGCATTTTCCATACCTGGTCTTTGTCGGCATTGCCGTTTCCGGTGATGGATTGTTTTACTTTCCGGGGGGCATATTCCGTTACGGGAACCCTGGCCTGCATGGCGGCAGCAATGGCCACGCCTTGTGCCCTCCCCAGTTTCAGCATGCTTTGTACGTTTTTTCCAAAGAAAGGCGCTTCAATGGCAAAATAACCGGGTTGGTAGATTTTGATCAGTTCGCTGATCCTGGTGTGAATCATTTCCAGTCGGGCATAAATGTCTTTTTCTTTCGTGAGTTTCAGTACATCCATGGTTAGTACGGAAAGCTTGCCCTTACTGACGCCCAGTAAGGCATATCCCATCAGCTGGGTGCCCGGGTCAATGCCCATTATGACGGAATCGTATTTCATTTGCACGGTGAAAATAAGCATTTATAAACTCTGTAAAGGCCCTAGTGCATACTGACTTATCTTTGCAAAAATCCTTCTCTTGAATAAGCGTCAAAAAAATATACTGAACTATGTTGTAGGACCGGTTTTATTTCTGTGGCTGTCTTATTCCATTTACAAACAGATAGAGCACCAGACCGATGTTCAGCAATCCTGGAACATGATTCTGGCTGCATTGTATGAGCACGATAGCTGGAAATTATTCTTAGTTATAGGACTGATGCTGGTGAACTGGGGCATTGAGGCCAGGAAATGGCAGTTGCAGGTTAAAGGGATAGAATCCATTTCTTTTATGAGTGCTTTCCGCGCTATCCTTGCGGGCCAGGCACTGGGATTCAATACCGTGAACAGGATCGGGGAATCTGCAGGAAGAGCTGCCTTCCTCGAAAATGGAAATCGCATCAGGGGTGTGGTATTGTCTTTTGTGGGCAGCATGGCCCAGATCATTGCAACTTTTATGATGGGTGCAATTGCACTTTGGTACATGCGGGTGTATATCCTGAACGGGCAACAGCAATTGCAGGGCCTGTCTGCGTTCTGGCTCGACGGGCTGATTTATGTAATTGCTATAGGGATACTCTTGTTTACCCTGGCGTATTTCAGGCTGGCAGGTCTGATAGAATTGCTCGAAAAAATTCCTCTGGTTGCGAAGAATCGTTTTTTTGTGGAGAAGCTGGAAGACTTTCACTGGAAGGAACTAACCCATATTCTGCTGCTTTCCTTTGCACGTTACCTGGTATTTATTGTACAGTATGTTCTTTTGCTGGATGTGTTTCATGTGCAGGTGGCCTGGCCGGATGCAGCAGCCCTGGTGGGAGTCATGTTTCTGGTGCTGGCGATCGTACCCACCATTGCACTGGCCGAACTGGGATTCAGGGGAAAAGTGAGTTTGTTGTTGTTTGGCGTGGTAAGCAATAATACCATTGGCATTATTGCCACCGCGGCGGGAATCTGGTTAATTAACTTAATCCTGCCTGCCATTGCAGGTAGTTTGTTTATATTAGGTATAAGAATTTTCAGAAACAATAAATGATCGAACAGTGAAAAAATTATTACTGCTGTTGCTGATTTTACCCGGAGCCATTTCTCTTTCTGCAGGGGACGATTTTTGTGGTATCCGGAACAATGCTTTCC
>JAQTZD010000054.1 GCA_028687975.1 Sediminibacterium sp. | reverse complement strand
CGCCAACGTAAATTTGTATTTTATTGAATCAGATGCATATTGTAATCAAAGCCCAACCGGAAAGAAAATCGCTGCTGAGCAGCCTGTTTGCCCATTCTCCGGCCACCATCAGCTGGGTGAGCCATGGTAATAATCCGCCGAAGGCCGATGCTTATTTTGATGATTGTTATGAAGCAGATGGCTATGCATTTCACTCGGTTACCACAGAACCCGTTTTCGTGAATGCGGTTATAGATACAGCCGGACGGTTACCGGCCAATTGTATCAGATACAATGGCTGGGAAGGATTTTTACGTCAACCGGTGATGGAAGTGGCTGCCGCCGGCAAAGAACTGATGATAAAGGCGGGTTCTCTTCTCAGCGAACTGCAATGGAAATATATTGAAGCACCGGATGAGCCCGGAATGGTGAGCGCCCGGGTGGTGGCAATGATCATCAACGAAGCTTATTTTGGCTATGGAGAAGCCATCAGTTCAAAAGATGATATAGATACTGCCATGAAGCTGGGAACTAACTATCCATACGGTCCTTTTGAATGGAGTGAAATGATTGGTTTGCATAAAATAGCTGCTTTGCTGGAACAGCTCTCCCAACAAAGCAGCAGATACCATATTGCTCCTGCCCTGAAGGCAGCATTAAACAACCAGAAATAAGTACCATGGCCCTGATTCTTCATATTGATACCGCAACATCTTATGCAGGCATTTGCCTGAGCAACAAGGAAAGCATTCTTGCAATAGAAGAAAATCATGATGCAAAAAATCATGCTTCTTTTCTGCAACCTGCCATTCAGAAAATCATGCAACAGACAGGGCATGATTTAAAGAACCTGGATGCTGTTGCCGTAACCGGCGGACCGGGCAGTTACACGGGTATCCGTGTGGGAATGTCTTCTGCAAAAGGCATCTGCTTTGCATTGGAAAAGCCATTGATTGTACTGAATACCCTGCAGGTTATTGCACAGGCTGCCCTGGATCAGTTGGCAGCGGAACAGCCCTTATTTGAAAAAGAAGGATTGCTCTATCCGATGATCGATGCCAGGAGAATGGAAGTGTTTTCAGCAGTTTATACGCCTTCCCTGACAGAAAAATCAGCTGCCACAGCGCTATTATTAAACGAATTATTTTTTTCCGGGCTGTCCGAAACAGCCCCGGTTTTATTTTGCGGAGATGGCGCTGCCAAAATTCCAGGCTCCTTTTTAAAACCAAATATGCAGATTTCCAGCGCACAACACAATGTAAATCATATGGTTAAGCAGGCGCTCAGCGCTTATGGACTCCGGCAGTTTGCCAATTTGGCTTATGTGGAGCCATTGTATGCGAAAGCCTTTTTCAATACACAGAAGCAATAGTGACAGGGTACACCGAAAAAGTATTGTTAAAAATTATACTATGATAAACGGCAATTGATTAACTTTGCACAAGACATAGTTTATCAACCCCCAATTTAACTCTATTGTCATGAATCCTACAACACAATCCATTACCCTAGTGAACGGTGGCGAACCGATCAAAGTAGATTTTCTGCATGCCAAAAAAGCATCCCTGATTCTCCGGGCAATTAACCACAAGCTACGCCAGCAAATCATCAAACTGCTCGATGAGCATGTGAAGATGACTGTTACGGAACTTTATGTAAAACTCAGACTGGAACAATCAGTTGCGTCACAGCACCTGGCCATTTTGAGAAGAGCAGGAATAGTGAGTACTTCGAGAGAAGGAAAGTTTATTTACTACTCCGTTAATTATACCAGACTCAGTGAAGTAGTTGGCTTTGTGAAAAATTTGGTTGATTAGTTTAGTATCGTAAACAGGTTGGGCCGTCTAAACCAGAGATTGGTCTGATCATTGCTATATACCTCCAAATTTAAGAAGCATGTATATCAAACAACTGTATACCGGCTGTTTAAGCGAAGCTGCGTACTATATCGAAAGTGAAGGAATTGCAGCTGTAGTAGATCCCCTGCGGGATGTCGAAGATTATCTGGTGCTGGCCAAAGAACGAAATGCAGTGATCAAATATATTTTTGAAACGCATTTTCATGCCGATTTTGTGAGCGGACACCTGGATCTTGCCAAAGCTACCGGCGCTACAATTGTGTACGGCCCCGGAACCGAAACCCGTTTTCCGGTGCATGTTGCCCAAGACGAAGAAATATTTGAGATTGGAAAAATCTCCATTCAGGTATTGCATACACCCGGACATACCCTGGAAAGCAGTTGTTACCTGCTGAAAGATGAAACAGGTAAAGACCATGCGATATTTACCGGTGATACATTATTTGTAGGAGATGTGGGCAGACCCGATCTGGCACAGAAAGCCAACGAAATTTCCATGGAAGACCTGGCAGGTATGATGTACGAAAGTCTTCAAAAGCGCATAATGCCACTTGCAGATGAAGTTGTTCTGTATCCGGCACATGGTGCGGGGAGCAGCTGCGGAAAAAGTCTCGGACCCGAAACATTCAGCACCATTGGAGAGCAGAAGGCAACCAACTATGCTTTGCAGCCCCAGACCAAAGAAGAATTTATTCAGGCAGTTACCGAAGGACTGTCTGCACCACCGCAGTACTTCCCGATCAATGCCAAAATCAATAAAGAAGGATACGATAGCCTGGATGCAGTTTTAAGCAAAGGGCTTCAGCCATTGAATGTTGATGCGTTCAAGGAAAAAATTGGCCAGGGTGCCCTGATCCTCGATACAAGAAATTCAGGGGTTTTCAGCGCAGGATTTGTACCTGGTTCTGTAAGCATCGGTCTGGACGGAAGGTTTGCAGAATGGGCTGGCAGTTTATTGTTGTTCAACCAGCCAATGGTACTGGTAACTGAACCCGGAAAAGAAAAGGAATCAATGGTTCGGTTGGCCAGAGTAGGATTTGATAAAATGGAAGGCTATCTCAACGGTGGTTATACAAGCTGGCTGGAAGCCGGCGAGCCCATAGATATGATCATAGATGTGGAAGCCGATGAAGTGGCCATGGACATTTCATTTGATCCGAACATGGTGATACTGGATGTAAGAAAAGCCACTGAATATGCAGACGGACATATAAAAGAAGCCGTCAATATTCCTTTGAACGAACTGACCGATCCGGGCAGTATGGCCAACTTAGACGACCATCACAATATTTATGTTCACTGTGCAGGTGGGTACAGAAGTGTAATCGCTTCCTCACTCATTAAAAGACAGGGCATTCACAACATCAGAAATATTCTTGGAGGGTACGGCAAACTAAAGGAACTGGGCGACAAATTTGAAATTGAGAAAGACAACTCCGTACTTAATTAACCTGTTTTTCCAATAGTTTACTGCTGTGCACCGCAGGATCATAATTCCATTTCCATCTGCGGTGGCTCCACAGATAATTGGTCGGACGTTTCCGGATTTCTGTTTCGAGAAAATCCCGGTAACCCAGGGTAATTTTTCCATCGGGCAGGTCCAGGGGTGTAGTAGTGTAAAGCTTCAGTTCCGAAGCGTAATAGCCTCTCTTAACACGGTAATAGGTAGCAAAAACTACGGCTGTATTGTATTGTTTTGCACCATTTTCCGGTCCTGGTACAAAGGGCGTCAGTTTTCCCATAAAGTATAACCAATAGGCATCCTGGGTTCTTCTCGGGTTCTGGTCTGCAGCCAGCGCCAGTGCATAAATACCTTTGGCATAATGCCTGAACCTGGTTTTAAAATCACTGACAGGAACCAGAATGGTTTTAAACCTGTTGCGCATATTGTAAATGATTCTGTCGAATACTTTATTGCTCAACGGAGCATACACCCCCAGGAAAGGATACCTGATATTGGCACCATAGGCAAGGTTCACAAACTCCCAGTTGAAAAAATGTCCGCCATGCAACTGAACACTCTGACCGGTTTCGTACAATTCATGCAACAGTTCATAATTGCACACAAATCGTTTGTTCAGCTCTTGCTCAGATATGGAAATCAGCTTGATTATTTCAATAAAAGTATCCATGAGCTGATGGTAAAAATCCTTTTCTATCCGTAACCTTTCAGCTGCAGTCTTTTCCGGAAAAGCCATCAACAGATTATCCCTGACCACTTTTCTCCTGTAACCGATGATATAGTAGATCAGCACATAAAAAAGATCAGACAAAAAATAAATCAGTTTCCATGGCAACAGGGAAACAGCGTAAAGAAGCGGATATACGATATAATACATGGTCCTGTAAATATTATAAGATAACGTTCTGCAAAATGGAACTTTTCTCTTTGTGATCGGTATTGTAATGAAGTCCCCTGCTCTCCTTTCTGAACTGCGCTCCTTTTACAATCAGGTATGCCACTGTAATCAGGTTTCTCAACTCACACAACTGCGGAGATAGTTTGGTGGAACGGTATAAGTCGGCGGTTTCCTCAAAAAGCAGATCCAGTCTTTTCATGGCTCTGTCTAAACGAACATCGGTACGAACAATACCCACATAATCGCTCATGATAGACTGGAGTTCTTTCAGGCTTTGGGTAATCAGGATCATTTCCCTGGGCTCACTGGTGCCGGTTGCATTCCAGTCTGGCAGTGAGGCACAAAAGTCAATTTCATTAATTTTTTCACTGCTGTTGAGGTAGCACCGGTGGGCAAATACCATTGCTTCCAGCAAACTGTTGCTGGCCAACCTGTTGGCGCCGTGCAATCCTGTACTGGAGCATTCACCGCATGCATACAGGTTCCGGATAGAAGTTCTTCCCCATTCGTCTGTTTTGATACCACCGCAACTATAATGTGCAGCAGGGGCAACAGGAATAAACTGTTCCATCACATCTATCCCAATGCTTTTACATTTCTCATAGATATTGGGAAAGTGATGGATGAACTTATCCCGGTCCATATGACGGCAATCGAGGTATACATGTTCCGTTCCGGTACGCTTCATTTCATTATCAATGGCGCGGGCCACTATATCCCTTGGAGCAAGGTCTTTCCTGGAATCATATTTTTCCATAAAAGCCTCACCCAGCTTGTTGCGCAGGATAGCGCCGTCTCCACGAACGGCTTCTGTAATCAGGAAAGAAGGGGACACCCCCGGCTCGTACAATGCAGTAGGATGGAACTGGATGAATTCCATGTTTTCGATTCGTCCCTTTGCCCTGTACACCATGGCAATGCCATCTCCTGTTGCAATTTTGGGATTGGTGGTGGTTCGGTAAACCTGTCCGCAACCACCGGAAGCCAGCATGGTGATTCTTGCAGCAATTTTTTCGATCTGATTGGTTTGCAGATTCAGGATATAGACTCCGTAACAGGTAATATCCGGAGTAGATTTGGTAACCAGGTAGCCCAGGTGATGCTGCGTAAGCAGATCCACCACAAAACCATGATTGATCAGATGAATATTGGGCAATGCCTCCAGCTGAGACAGCAGCGCTCTTTCCATTTCCTGTCCCGTTACATCTTTGTGATGAAGAATTCTGTTTTCACTGTGACCGCCTTCCTTACCCAAACTGAATTCTCCGCTGGGATCCTTATCGAACTCTGCACCATACGCAATGATTTCCTTGATTCGTTCCGGTCCCTCCTTCACTACAATCTCCACCACGTTTTTATTGCAAAGTCCGTCTCCTGCAATCAGGGTATCGTCTATATGTTTATCGTAACTGTCTCTATCCTCGTCCCAAACACCGGCTACTCCGCCTTGTGCGTACTTGGTATTGGTTTCATCCGCCTGGGTTTTGGTAATAACCGTTACAGACTTATCCGGAAATCGCCGGGCCGTTTTCAATGCATAGGTAAGCCCTGCAATTCCTGAACCGATGACTAAAAAATCTGTTTGCATTGAATAAGTTTGAATCATTAAAAATCGTGCGTCAGGCCGGATCTACCCATGCATCGCTTTCTTTCAGCAGGTTAATTAACTCTGCCACAGCAATATCACTGTTGATGTTCCGCTTCATAATTTCCTTTCCCTTGTACAGGGTAATCTTTCCCACACCACTTCCTACATAACCAAAATCGGCGTCGGCCATTTCGCCGGGCCCATTCACAATACATCCCATGATGGCAATTTTCACTCCTTTCAGGTGATTGGTTACATTCCTGATTTTAGCCGTGGTTTCCTGCAGATCAAACAAGGTTCTTCCGCAACTGGGACAACTGATGTATTCCGTTCTGGATATTCTGGAGCGCGTAGCCTGCAAAATACTGAAAGCAGAAGAGTTGATGAATTGCTCTACAGAACTGTTGCTGCTGTAGTTCCTTCCACTGGTATCCATGCTGGCCGATGCGGCCTGCAGCTGATAGCTTTCTGCAGACATTCCCAAACAAATTCCGTCCCCAAAACCATCCAGCAGCAATGCTCCACATTCTGTTGAGTAATGAATCAGGTGTTCGTCTGGAGTAGACCAGGTACTGTCGGTCATTAATATTACCGGATTTTTGATGTTCCTGTTCATCAGTTCCATCAGCATCCTGCGTACAGACGGCATGGCATTTTTATTGGTACTGCTCAGACAAAGCACCACGGAACGATTGTTTGCCAGGGCATCCAGATAGGTATAATCGTTGATGGGCGTATCATCGTTAAAACAATCCAACATCACAAAATTCAGCTGATTGCATTTTCTTTCAGCAGCTGCAAATCCGGATGCATCAAATATCGGAAAATATTTTTCGTGGTCGGGGCAGGAAGCCCATGCAGCAGGGTATACAATTACTTTGAGCGTACCAGGCAACGAAAAATTCAACAGCTGGTGCCCCGTAAAAATATAATCTGCAGCGGCATCTCCGATATTCCATTTATCCGTAGCGGCATCGTACTTATATCCAATGGCCTGCAGACTCTCGGGGGTAATGCTTTCTACCTTGCTGAAATCTGCAATGACCACGGGCACCTGTTTGGCACCCATATTGCCGACTTCAAAACTTTCTCTGCGCGAATAATGAAAGGGGTCGTAGGGTATTTTATCAATAGCGGGAATTTTACCATAACCATTTTGTCCGGAGCCGGGTTGCGGCATCAATTCCGGATTGTAGCGCTTCACCAGGTCTTTGCACACAGGAATCTCGAACTCAGGATCTTCGGTAAGACTTACCCGAACCGTATCTCCTATTCCGTCTTCCAGCAGTGTTCCGATACCCGCAGCACTTTTTACCCTTCCGTCTTCACCGTCGCCTGCTTCTGTAACGCCCAGATGAAGCGGATAGCATTCCCCGAATTCATGATCCATTTGCTGAATCAGCAACCGGTAGGCCTGCACCATTACCTGCGGATTACTGGCTTTCATGCTCAGTACAATATTGTGGTAGTCCTCTGACCGGGCAATTCGTAAAAACTCCATTGCGCTTTCCACCATACCCATTGGGGTGTCGCCGTACCTGCTCATGATGCGATCGCTGAGCGAACCATGATTGGTGCCAATCCGCATGGCAGTACCATGCTCCTTACAGATGCGAACCAACGGGGTAAACCGCTCCCGGATTCTTTCTATCTCCTCCAGGTATTCTGCATCTGTATATTCGATCTGTTCAAACTTTTTCTTGTCTACATAATTACCCGGATTCACCCTTACTTTTTCTACTATACGGGCAGCTATTTCTGCTGCATTCGGGGTAAAATGGATATCCGCCACCAGAGGTGTATCATAACCTCTTTTCCGCAACTCATTTTTGATGTTCAGCAGATTTTCGGCCTCTTTTTTAGAAGGAGCCGTAATACGCACCAGCTCTGCTCCGGCTTCGATACAACGAATGGCCTGTTCCACAGTTGCCATCGTATTCATTGTATCGGTAGTGGTCATGGTTTGCACTCTTACCGGGTGCCCGTTACCCAGTAAAAGATTGCCAATCCTAACTTCCCGGTTTTTTACCCGGCTGTATTGCGTAAGTGAGTTACAATAAAGTTGCATGCATGCTTGCTTTAAAAATTATTTTTTCCCTTCCATCAGCCCCTGCTCTTTCAATACTTTTTTCAGGATATCCAGCCGGATTTCCTGCATGGGAGCATTGGCTGCTCCTTCCACGTTTAATACAAAGAAGTACGGGTGTTTGTTCTCTTCTATCCAACCCACAATCCAGCCCAGGGATCTGCCGTTTGGCAAAAATCCCCAACCGGTTTTATAGCTCATCTGGTAATTGGCATTGGATTCCTGCAACATCACTTTCTTTACGATATCCTGCGTTCTTTTCTGAAAGGGAAGCTGGCCAAAATAGAGTTTCTTTACCAAACCCAGTTGTTCATCGGCAGTAACTTTAAGGGTACTGTTGAGCCAGAAACTGTCTACGTTACTTCCAATCTGGCCGTTTCCGTATTTCAGGCTGTCGAGCCAGCGCTGCATCGTGTCTTTTCCAATTCGTCTGGCCACTTCCTGGTAATAGGGCACAGAAGACACTTTGAATGCTTCCTCCATGGTCAGATCCTTGTTCCAGCTGGCAGCTGTATCTCCTCCCGGAAAAACCCGTACCACACCATCCCATGGGATCATCATTTTTTCGTTAACGATCTTTCCGGTTTCCAGGCCAATCAGGCTGTTGACGATTTTGAACGTGGAGGCCGGAAGAAAAGCAGAATCACGATACCTGCTCAGATTATAGATCACAAATTGTCCGGTACCATTATCATACAGGCCCAGGCTTCCTGTTACCTGGTGCTTGTCGAAATAGGTTTTGATATTTCTGTCTTCCTTCACATTGTTAGGAGAACAGGAAAACAGCGTTATCATTAGTCCGAGTACTGCAGACAACAAAGAGGTATTACGTAAACGATGCATTTTTCTGATTTTACTATTATTTAATCACACCCAATTCCTTACCTACTTTGGTAAATGCTGCAATGGCTTTATCCAGGTGTTTCTGCTCATGTGCTGCGCTGAGCTGTACGCGAATCCGGGCAAGCCCCTTGGCAACAACAGGATAAAAGAACCCTATCACATATACTCCTTCCTCCAGCAGTTTTGCCGCAAAGTTTTGCGCTACTACGGCATCGTATAACATAATTGGTACAATCGGATGATCTCCTGGTTTGATATCGAAACCTGCTTCGGTCATCTTGGTTCTGAAGTATTTGGTGTTGTATTCCAGTTGATCACGGAGAGTGGTGGCTGCAGTTAACATATCCAGTACCGCAATAGATGCCCCCACAATACTGGGCGCAACGGTATTCGAGAACAAATAGGGTCTGCTGCGCTGGCGAAGCATTTCTACGATTTCCTTTCTGCCCGATGTAAATCCGCCACTGGCACCTCCAAGCGCTTTACCCAGGGTTCCTGTAATGATATCTATCCTGCCCATCACACCTCTGTATTCGTGTGTGCCCCGTCCTGTTTTTCCAAGAAAACCGGAAGAGTGGCATTCATCAATCATCACAATGGCATCATACCGATCTGACAGATCACAGATTTTATCGAGCTGGGCAATGGTTCCATCCATACTGAAAGAGCCGTCTGTTACAATGATCCGGCTTCTGCAACCTGCAGCCTCTTTCAGTTTAGCTTCCAGGTCTTCCATATTGTTGTGTTCATACCGGAAGCGCTGCGCTTTACAAAGACGAATACCGTCGATGATGGACGCATGATTCAGGGCATCACTGATAATGGCATCCTCTTCGTTGAACAACGGCTCAAAAACACCTCCGTTGGCATCAAATGCTGCAGCATAGAGAATCGTATCTTCTGTACCCAGAAAATCTGCTAGTTTCTTTTCGAGTTCTTTATGAATATCCTGGGTGCCGCAAATAAAACGAACACTGCTCATTCCGTAACCATGTGTGTCGATGGCTTTATGTGCAGCTTCAATTACTGCAGGATGAGAAGAAAGGCCAAGATAATTATTGGCACAAAAGTTCAGTACCTGCTTCCCGTTCACGGTAATTTCAGGTCCCTGCTCACTGGTTATGATTCTCTCACGCTTGAAAAGGCCGGCCTTTTCAATTTCAGACAGTTCCTGGCCAATCCGGGCTACAAATTTTTCATTCATATTGCGTTCGTTTGAACGGCAAAGATAGGGTAGTTCGGGGTTTATTAACCCGTCACAAAACGGTAGCCAACCCCTTTTATGGTAATGATCTGGAGACCGGAATCCTCCTTCAGATACCCCCTGAGCTTGGTGATGTATACATCCAGGTTACGGCTGTTGAAGAACGAGTCGTTTCCCCAGATATAATTTAACAGATCCTTGCGCTGAATAACCAGGTTGGTGTTGAGCGAAAGGTATCGCAAGAGCTCTGTTTCCCGAAAGGACAGTTTTCTGGTTTCACCGTCCAGGACCAGCAATTGCCTGTTGCTGTCGAAGCTGAATTTTCCGATCATCACCGGCAGATCCGTTCCGGACTCTGCTTCACGAACTGTTTTCTTTAATGCATTTTCCATGCGCACAATCAGTTCTTCCATACTGAATGGCTTTCGGATATAATCGTTTCCGCCGGCTTTAAAACCACTGACTACGTCTTCTGTTTGCGTTTTAGCTGTCAGGAATATGATGGGCAAATCCGGATGAGCAGCGCGTATTTCTGCTGCAATGTCCATTCCATTTTTGTTGGGGAGCATGATATCCAGTACACAGATATCCGGTTGATACCGGGCGAATGCATCCATTACTTTTCCTCCGTCTGTTTCCATCAATACATCAAAGCCTCTTGAGGTGAGCGTTTCAAAAACGATTTTACCCAAAAAGATTTCATCCTCCACATACAAAACTTTGATGTTCATACTCAATACAATAATTGCTTATAAAACAGGTTGATCCCCCACCGGTAGCCGCAGTATAAATGTACTGCCTTTACCCAACTCGCTTTCCACTTCAATGAAACCGTCATGCTGCGATACTATCTGGCTTACATAACTCAGTCCAAGCCCATACCCTTTTACATCGTGAATGTCTCCGGAGGGAACACGAAAGAATTTTTCAAAGATTTTTTGCTGAAATTCCGGAGCAATGCCGGTTCCATTGTCTTTTACCCGAAGCTCAACCACATTGGGGAGGGGTGTTCCCAGGGTTAATTCAATCAGGTTGCCTTTGCGGGAATACTTCAGGGCATTGTCTAAAAGATTGTACAACACACTCGAAATGTGGAGCTTATCGGCATATACATTCATTGCTGTATCCACACCGGCCTGTACAACCCGAACCCCGGCTTTTTCGAACTGAAGCTTCATACTTTCAACTGTTTCCTGTAACAATGCTGCGAGATCGAACCATTCCTTATCTAAAATGATGCGCCCTGATTCGAACATAGACAGTTTCAACACATTGTCTACCAGCATACTGAGCCTGTGCAACTCCGCAGAGGTGATATCCAGGTACTCTTTGGTTTTTTTAGGATCATCAATGGCATTGAAATTTTTCAGTGCCTCTACCGCTACCTGAACTGTAGCAATGGGTGTTTTAAGTTCATGTGTCACATTGCTGATGAACTCATTTTTAACGATGGCGAGTTTTTGCTGACTGGCAATATTGCGATATAGAAAAACAAAAGCAACAGAAGTAAAGAGAATCAGTAAAAGGGAGAAGCCAACCTGGGGCAACATTTTTTTGAATACCAGTGTGTCGGGACCAATCAACACCGCCTGATACCATCTTGGTTGCACAAAACCTACCGAAGTAATGCCCGTTGCAAATGCTTCGGCTGTAGCCGTGTCTTTCAGTGAGGTTGAATCAAAATAACCCGTACGGATGGTAAAGGGCAGATGGATGCCTGCTTTTCTCAACCCGGCTGTATATCCGGAATCAATCTGCTTCAACGACAGTGAATCAGTAACCGGTTTATTGGTCCGGAACAGTTGCATAACGGTCCTGCCTGCCGGGCTGTCTGTTTTTTGCTCCTTCCTCACAAAACGCTTGCTCACTTGCACACTGTTTACAGGCAGTACTGGTCTGGCAGGGCCGTTGCGGAGCGAATCGGGAATAAGGGGGTTGGGTTTACCAGCATTGAAAACAAATTTGATCATCGGCCGCTTCTTAGAACGTTCTGCAAGAGAGTCGGTCAGTTGCTGAATTCTTTTAGGTACCATCATCAGACTGTCGATGGAAACAATACTATCTCTTTGAATATCCTTACGGGTATTGATCTGAACAATCCGGAGATTTTTGGAAAGGGTGTCCAGTTCCGAAACAGGCAGGGTTGCCTTCAGTTCCATCCTTAGTGTGTCGGTTTTTTTCCGGATGACCGCTGCATGTTGCTCTGCAATAACCGCATTCACCATGTTGAGCGCAAAAAGATTTCCCGGACCACCCATCCTGTAAATCATGGTATCTGCCTTAAACCGATTGAGCTGTAACTGATACACCAATTCCTTGAAAATAATGTCGGCCTGCTTCTGCATTCGGCTTTTTTCTTCGGAATAGATACGGGCAATCCAGTAACACTGAAACAGAACGATCATCGCAATCGCTGTAGTCATCATGATCCTCGAAAGAAATAATTTTTTCATGCCTTGGTACAAATATAATCAACCTGTCTGGCGGGCTGTGTGCTGTTAACCTTAATTAACCTTTGAGCAAGACTGTTTAACACAGGCTGGTTTAGTTTTGGCTCAAAATATTATTTATGAAAAAATGGATCACGGCTGCTTTTCTGGTAGCCAGCACCTGCGTTGGGGCCCAGCAAAAAGAAGGCACCATCTTATATGAGCGCAAAATCAATACACACCGCAATCTGCCCAATGAGCAGATGAAAGCCCTTATTCCTGAGTTTCGCACCACCAAACATTTGCTGCTCTTCAGCGACAGCATATCCTTATATCGGCTGCAACCGGAGGAAGAAGCACCTGATCCATTTTCCGGCGGAAATGGTGGCGGTATGCAGATTCGTATTGGCGGAGCAGATGCAGGTGATCTCTATAAGAATTTTTCCGGAAAGAAATCCGTTCAGATGACCGAACTGGGAGGAAAAAACTTCCTTATTACAGACAGTATTCAGCAGCAACCCTGGAAGCTCAGCGATGAAACCAAAACAATATTGGGATATACCTGTAAAAAAGCTGTCAAAAAAATTACACAGGCAGTCAGAACCATGCGTATTACCTCCGGACCAGGCGGCAGCAATACCACCGATACGGCTGCACCTAAATCCAGAGAAGTGGAAGTGGTCGCCTGGTACACCACAGATTTCATTACTCCGGCCGGACCCGAAAGTCATGGCATGTTGCCCGGATTAATTCTGGAGATCAACATAGACAATGGTGCCACTGTATTTAAAGCACTGGAAGTAAAAAATACCGTAAACAAAAAAGAACTGAAGGAACCCGGCAAAGGAAAAATAGTGAGCAGGTCAGAATACCAGAAAATGGTAGCAGAGCTCTTGAATCAGCAGGGACCGGGTATGTTCCGCATCAACAGAAACTAATCCATCGTCCCATAAAAGAAAGCGGCTGGCTCTTTTGAGCCAGCCGCTTTCTTTTATCAAAGTCTCCAATTTACATAGCCCTGAACATCACCCTTGCACCTCCGTTTATATCGCCCGATCTGTTCAGACGGTAGCTGAAACTCAACTGGAAGTAGCGCTGCAATACATTGTACCGGGTATCCTGCACAAAGTTCTGATTGGCTGTTCTGTTGATGCCCGCATTTTGATTCAGCAGGTCCATGACGCTGAAGCGCAACTCGGCTCTTTTCTGCTTCAGGAAACTCTTAGACAGCGACAGATTCCACAACAATACGTTGGTATTGAACCCATCGGAACGACCACTGTTCACCGTCATGTTCAGGTCGTTGTTCAGAATCAATCCGCCGGGCAGGTAATTATTCATGTCAAAACTGAATACCTTCTGTACATAGCGGTTGTTCAGTTGTGGTTGCAGTGCATATTTGGCAGTATTAAAATTCAGTCTGGCCCTAAAGGAAATGTCGATGGTGGTATCAATGGCAAAATTGTATCCGATATTCGGAGTAATGCTGTAATTGTCGATGGCATTTTCAGCGCCGTTCACCAGGCTCATGTTTCTGAACACATTGGCACTGATACCGAGATCTACCCTCGATTTAAGTTTCTTCAGGGGTCTGCCTGCATTTACGCTGGCAATCAGATAATGATTTCCGTTGGCATTAACTGGTGTAGACACCCTGGAACCATTGGGCTTAATCACATCCGATGTAACAACTGCATCATCTGTTTTGGAATAAGACAGGAAGGCAAACAGGTTATTCTGGGTGTAAATATCTACCGAAGACATATTCAGGGTAAGCGATTGGGTATAGCTTCTTTTCAGATCGGGATTACCCACATAGGTATTCAGTGGATCGCTGATATCTGCCACCGGTTGCAACTGAAAAGTAGAAGGCTGTGCAGTAGATGTACTGTACACCAATCCCAACGTACTCGTATTCCTGCGCCTGTACTGGATATTTACAGAAGGAAGCAGATCTGTAAATGAGCGTTGTATAAAACTTGCATTGGAATTATTGGTGCTCTCCAGCGCAGCAAACTGCAGATTGGCTCCGCTGGTAATGCTGAACTTTTTAATATTGGAACGGAAGTTGATTCCACCGCCACCATACTGGTACCTGCTGTTGAAATCGTTGCTCAGCAGGAGGTTTCTTCGATCATATTTACCGCTTGCCCCATTGAAATCGTAGGTATTCCGAATGCTCTTACCCGTATTGGTATTGTAAAAGCCGCTGAACTCCAGCAGGGATTTTTTACCGACGGGTTCCGTATACACCAGATTTGCTCCGATGCTTCTGGTATCCGCATCCCGGCTGTTAATCTGTTCAATCACCGAATCGGGCAATGCAATACCCCCTGTATAAAAGCGGTTGGAGGTACGAAGACTTCCATTCAGTTTACTGGAGTTATAGGCCAGGCTGATGGTTGATGAAATGGTACGTCCCTTCTTTTTAAACCGGTGTCTTAAAAGAAGATTGCTGTTGAGGTTAAACGCTTCCGACCGGGTCTGCGACAAGGTGGCCCCTTCATTCAGTTTTATACCGGCCTGATCCAAGGAAACATAATTGCTGCTGCTGTTGTTGTCGTTTTGCTGCAGGGTGATCTGTGGTGTAAACTTGATAGAAGTAAAACTATCAAAGCGTTGATCCAGCATGGCGTTGAGGCGTTGCTGCCTGCTTTGTTTTACATCACTGCTTGCAGCGTTATAGGTGAAACTGTTGCCCGGTAAAAGATTCTGCCTGTTTATTTCCCGATTGGTGGTGAGGTTTACATCGGAACCAATCCCGTTCAGGTTCAGATCCGTTTTCTTGTTCCAGGTATTGTTGTAATTCAGTCCGCCTGCATATGTTGTGGCAATGCCTTGCTGATTGGGTCCCATTCCCGATACGGGTAATCCTCCATTGTCTTCATTTGGCCCGATCCGGATATTCACACCACCCCCGTTTCTTGCACCTCTGGCCAGGTCTCCGGTGAAATTCATTACATCAGAAAGCGAAAACCCTTGCCGGTTGGTATTGTTTCCCATGCCGATAAAAGATGCCTGACGGTCTCCCTTAAACTGGTTCACATTGGCCTGGGCATCATAGCGCTCTTTGGTTCCTGCTCCGGCAGTGATTTTTCCAAACAAAGCGTTGTTGCGGTCCTTTTTCAATTTCAGATTGATGGCTTTTTCTTGCTGACCATCATCAACACCGGTAAACTCAGAACGGTCGCTTTTCTTATCAAATACCTGAACCTTGTCTATTGCATCCGCATCCAGGTTGCGGGTAGCCAGTTTGGGATCACCGGTAAAAAATTCTTTCCCGTTTACCAGGAAGCGATTCACCCGCTGGCCATTTACCTGAACGGTTCCATCCTTATCAACCGTTACCCCGGGTAGTTTTTTCAACAGATCCTCCACCACAGCATTGGGCTGTGTTTTAAAATTCTCTGTATTGAACTCTACCGTATCGTTATTAATGGTAACCGGAGGTCGTTTTGCAGTAACGATTACTTCTCCCGCGTGCTGCAAATCGGTAACCGGCACATCACCGAGGCTGAGCTGCTCTCCTGCTCTAAGTTGAACAGACTTCCAGACCGGGAGGTATCCTACATAGGAAAAAGAAATCAGGTAGTTCCCTTTGGGAATTCCGGACAATCGGAATTTACCCGTAGAATCGGCCCTGGTAAAACTTACCAGGGTAGAATCCTGCTCCTTCACTACCGATACGGTAGCATACGATAGTCCCTTTTTATACAACGAATCATAAACCCTGCCGGTAATGACGGAACCGGAAGACTGTGCGCTCAGTGAAACACCGATCAGCAAAAAGGCAATAAAAAAACCGACTGCTTTCATGTACAAATTTTTGCAAACGAAAGTAGCCGGCTTCTCTGGTATAAAGGGTTAACCAACTTTACTCAAAGGTTAACCAAGGTTAATAGTACTATTCAACGCCTAATAATTCCACTTCAAATATCAGCAGGGAGCCAGGAACAATTTTATCTCCTTTTTGCTGATCACCATAGGCCAGGTCGGCGGGAATGAACAACTTCCATTTGCTGCCCACTGTCATCAGCTGCAATCCTTCCTGCCAGCCTCTGATTACATTACCCAACGGGAAACTAATGGGCTCTCCTCTTTCTACAGAGCTGTCAAAAACATCTCCATTGATCAGTGTTCCATGATAATGGCATTTTACTTTACTGGCCAGGGTTGGTTTTACGGTATCAGTTCCTGCTTTGATGATTTCGTATTGCATTCCGCTGGGTAGTGTAACCACGCCGTTGCGCTTACCATTTGCCGCCAGGAATTCTGTTGCAACCTTACGTGCCACCAAGGCCTTTTTAGCGCTTACTGCCTGTTGAAAACTGCCAATGCAATTATCCAGCAGCTCATCGGCAATCACCGGTTTCTTTCCTTGTAAAGCATCGGTCATTCCTTTTTGGAATACGGTCAGATTCAGTGGGTCAAGACCCTGCGATTTCAGATTTTGTGCAATCCGCATACCCAAAGCATAGCTGGCGCTGTCGGTACTGTTTTTAAAACCGGCTGCTGCGGGCGTTGCCGCAGGTTTACCTGCTGTTTTAGGAGCGGGTTTGGTTGTTTTGGTCTGTGCTGCGGCAGTAAGTGCAGCTGTTCCGAAAATAAAAGCAAAAAGAATTTTTTTCATCGTTTAATGGTCGTTATAATATGCAATATCAGGATAAAAGTGATTGTATGGCTTTTTCCGGCTTGTTAAATTCAAAGCCCTCAATTGTTTTATTCATCATCGCCGCAATCTTTTCGGTGCAAAGGTTACCAATGCTTCCTTCATGGGTATGCTGAACCCGGGGGGTATAAGTAAACTGGCCTTTTTCAATTGCTTCGCCCACTTGTTTATATGCATCCCTGAATGGAACACCGTTCAACACGAGCTTGTTCACCTCTTCCACACTGAATAAGAAACGGTATTTTTCGTCTTCTACAATCGATTCCTTTACTTCAACATGAGACAACATCAGGTGCACCATCTGCAAACAGTTGCGCAGTTCGGTAAAAGCAGGAAACAAATGCTCTTTCAGCAATTGCAGGTCGCGCTGGTATCCTGAAGGAAGATTGGTGGTCATCATGGTAATTTCGTTCGGGAGGGCCTTTAATCTATTGCAATAAGACCTCACCAGTTCAAAAACATCCGGATTCTTTTTATGCGGCATGATGCTGGAGCCGGTAGTCAGTTCTGCAGGAAAGGAAACAAAACTGAAATTCTGGTTCAGGTACAAACACATATCCATACTGAGTCTGGCCAGCGTATCCGCAATATTTGCCAATGCAGAAGCCACAATTCTTTCTGTTTTTCCTCTTCCCATCTGGGCATATACCACATTGTAATTCAGGTTATCAAAACCCAACAGTTCGGTCGTAAATGTTCTGTTGATCGGGAAGGATGAACCGTACCCCGCAGCGGATCCTAGCGGGTTTTTGTTCACTACCTTATAAGCAGCTTCCAGCACCGTCATATCATCCACCAGGCTTTCAGCATAGGCCCCGAACCACAAACCAAACGAAGAAGGCATCGCCAGCTGTAAGTGAGTGTAACCGGGTAATAAATGTGCTTTGTATTTTTCACTCTGTTGCTGAAGTAACGTAAAAAGCTGCAAAGTTTCCGTTACCAGCTCTTGAACAGATGCCCGGAGAAATAATTTAATGTCCACCAGTACCTGATCATTTCTGCTTCTGGCACTGTGGATTTTTTTACCGGCATCTCCCAATTCTTCGGTAAGCAGGAACTCCACATAAGAGTGGATATCTTCTACCCCGTCCGGAATAGTAAATCCTTCCGCAGTAACTTTTGTATAAATTTTTTGCAGTGCTTTAACCAGCAATTCCGATTCTGCGGAACTAAGCAATCCTACTGTTGCCAGCATTTTCGTATGTGCTATGGACCCCAATACATCAAAAGGTGCCAGCATCTGATCAAACTCCTTGTCTCTTCCTACAGTGAACTGATCTACAGCCGCTGCAGTACTGGTATTTGTTTTGCTCCACAACTTCATAATACCTGTTTTAAAAGCTGAATATACATATCAATACCCTGCCTGATTTCATCAAGGTAAATAAATTCATTGGCCGTATGGCTTCTGGCGCTGTCTCCGGGACCCATTTTGAGGGTAGGGAAATGCATCAATGCCTTATCGCTGGTAGTAGGACTGCCATAATAGGATCTTCCCAGTTTGATGCCGGCCAGTACCAGTGGATGATCTAGCGCTATGGAAGTAGATCTCAGCCGGGTGCTTCTGGGAGTAATGGTGGCCGACACATGCTGTTTCAGCACTTCCAGCACTTCTTCAAAAGAATACAATTCATTGATCCGAACATCTATCAGGAATTGTGCATGCGCAGGAACCACATTGTGCTGCTTGTTGTCTGTCTGAAAAGAAGTTACCGTCATCTTCACCTCACCCAACAAATCACTGACTTTATCAAACCGATGGTTTTGAATCCACTCAATATCCTTCACCGCCTTATACAAGGCATTCTCCCCTTCATTTCTGGCCGCATGACCGGCAATGCCAAAGGTTTCCGCATCCAGCACCATTAAACCTCTTTCGGCAACAGCCATATTCAGTAAGGTGGGTTCGCCTACAATACCAAACGCCATTGAAGGCAGCTGGGGCAGTAAAGCCTCAATACCATTGGTGCCGGAAATTTCTTCCTCCGCACTTGCTGCAAATACTATATTAAAAGCTAAATTTTCTGCTGCGTAATAATGAAGGAATGTAGCTGCAAGTGAAACCAGGCAGCCTCCGGCATCGTTGCTGCCCAAACCAAAGAGTTTACCATCCTGTTGCACAGGATCGAACGGATCTACGGTGTATCCTTTATTGGGCTTAACCGTATCGTGGTGAGAGTTCAGTAAGATGGATGGCTTCGAAGCATCATAATGCTGATTAACGGCCCACACATTGTTCAGAAAACGCCGCGTAGGTATACCGTGCAGCTGAAAAAATTGTTCAAGGATCA
>JAQTZD010000053.1 GCA_028687975.1 Sediminibacterium sp. | reverse complement strand
TTGTGGTCTCGCCAAGAATCGAACTTGGATCTGGAGCTTCGGAAACTCTTATACTATCCATTGTACTACGAGACCGATATTTGGAATGGCAAATGTAATAGAACCTGATTAATCCTGATTCAATAAAGTAAATATTTGTTCAGTATCTTCTTTTTTGCACAGTTCGGTTCCCGGATGAAGCGTGGCTGCCGTTCCTGCAGCAACCCCGTACCGCAATATTTCTTTCCAGCTCCGGCCCTGCGACAATGCACAGATCATGCCGGCAACCATACTATCCCCCGCACCTACGCTGCTCAGAACGGTTACTTTCGGCGGTTTAGCCTGGTACTGCTCATTAGAAGTAAATAACATGGCGCCCTCTGATCCCATAGAAACCGCCATCACTTCACAGCCGCCCCCGGCTATTATTTTTTGGGCAGCCCCAATTATTTCTTCCTGTAGCAGCCGTTGCTTACCATATAAACTGCCCAATTCACCCAAATTGGGCTTAATCATATAAACACCTTCCCTCACCGCATATTTCAATGCCTCACCTGAAGTATCTACAAATAGTTTTGCCCGCAGGGTTTTCGCAATCGCTGCCAACCTGCCAAAGAAATCAACCGGAACCCCGGGGGGCAGGCTGCCGCTTGCAACAATATAAGCAACATCGTTCCGGCTGGCTATATAATCAAGAACCGCCTTCCATTCTGCATCGCAGACATGGGGCCCTTCCATACCAAAGCGGTATTGCAGCTTCTTTTCATCATCAAAAACCACAAAATTCTCCCTCGTTGGTTCTTTCGCAGGCAAAGGATGTATTGTGACCCCTTCTTTTAACAGAAGTTCTTCCAAAAAATTTCCGGTATAGCCCCCCGATAAAAAAACAGCTTCCGATGCGCAACCCAGCTTATGCAAAGCCCGTGAAACATTAATACCGCCGCCGCCCGGATCCACCTCTGCAGAAACAGCGCGTAACTTTTTATCAGGCACCAGTTCAGGAACAACGATGCTTTTATCCAATGCGGGGTTCAGGGTGATGGTAATAATCTGTGACATTGTATTGAAATTACAGCAAATGTTTCAGCTCCCGCAGTGCAGCCGGCAAAAAAATACCGGTCGGAACGCTGCTCATGATTTTGAGATCGGTGAGCAGGGAACTTTCATTGTCGAGAAAGGCAAGTACGTCTGATGCACGGTTGTGCCTGAAAATGCGGCTGAAAATATCGCTTCCCCCCATTTTCTGGTGGTACAGAATATGCAGGAGCGTGCTATCGTACAGCAATCCCTTCGTATCCGGGAATCCGGCTTTTACAGATACAGTCCTCCTGTTTTTCAGGGCATCGACGATCGCGGCTGTTTTTTTCTGAATAAACCGAAATGCATATCCGCTGCTTGCTTTTACCTGCCCTCCCGCTATTCCGATATACACAATGCCCCCGTTTGCTTTCGGCAATATTGCATTGGTCATGGGAATGATCCCAAATTCTTCGTGTACAATTTCGTATTCCGGAATATGGAGGTACTCAGTAATATATCTTTTTAAAGCAATATCGTAAGAATCCGGAGACAGGAGGTCTTTGGTAAACAGGGTATACTCCACCAAAGCCGTGGTTGCGGAAGTGGGCAGCACGTACATAAATGTGGTGCCATGTTCCTGACTTACCCTGAAATCCATGAACGTAGCTTTACCGGGATCAAAAAAAGGTTCTTTGGTCTGAATGGTCCAGCCTTTAAAATGCTGTTGCAGATAGTACTGATGCGGCTCGGGCCGAATGGGTTCAAACTGAATACTGTTGAATACATATTCGGCATAAATACTGCGATCTCCCAAAACAATACCTGAAAGCGGCTTCCCTTCTTCATCTGTTTCAGGTGAAGCAAGTCCGCGAATTGTCTCCTTCAACCAGGATACATTGGAATGGCGTTCTGCTTCAGACTTTACATAATTATAAAACGTAAGCCCCTGAATCATTTTATACGTATAGGGGCTGATGGATAATTCAGCAGTATATGTTTCTGAAAAAAAATCGAGCTTGTTCCAGCAATGATGAACAATGGGCTCAAATATATCGGGCGATTTTTCCCAAAAACACCAGGTACGGTCGTTCAGGGTCTTTCCGGATGCATCCACTATCAGTATCTTCTTTTGGGAGAAAAAAGGATCCTGCATCATCCGCATCAGCAGGCTTAAGCCTGCACATCCTGCACCTGCAATAATATAATCATAGAATTTTGTCAACGATTAAACAGACTTTAATTTTTCGTCTCTACGAACCTTTTCCCAGTATTTTTTGGCTACCAGCAACATACCAAAGCTTTCTCCTTCTTCTTTCCCGATATGCTTGTGGTGCATTTTATGTGCCCAGCGAATGGCCCTGATATACCGGTTATTACTGCGGGTAAATAATTTAAACCGCTGATGTATGATAATTTCATGAACCAGAAAATAGGCAGCTCCATACATAGCAATTCCTGCGCCTATACTAACCGACACGTAATTTTGATTCATGCTGCCCAACATAATACAAAGCCAGCTGGGAACGGCAAAAATGACAAAGAACCAATCATTTTTTTCAAAGAAACCATCCTCTTTCTGATGATGATCTTTATGAAGCACCCATAAAAATCCATGCATCACGTAGCGATGGGTCAGCCAGGTTACACCTTCCATCAGCACAAAGACCAATAATGTAATGAGTACATAAATCATTTTGAAAATATTCTAAGCGTTAAAAAAAAGAAGGTTTGTATCACCAGCAGGTGTACTGCAAACGGATTGAATTTGTGAAAAGAAAGCTTTCTGGAAACAGCAATTAAACCAGTACTGACCAGGAACCAGCTGGCATAGTTCAGTGCGGGAATGGATTGTCCTTCCCATTGCCAGAAGCCCAACTCAATGGCCGCGGGCTCCATCAGCCAGTCGAATGCGGTTGCCAATAAGGCGCCATCTACAATTACGGAAAGACCTTCCAGCATGGCAGGAGGCGGAGCCATTTGCTCAGTCAGGTATTTGGCTTTTACCCAATGGTGCATTTTTTCCATTAATACCAAACAACAAAATACAATTACGAACCAATTCACGCCAATCAACAATGGAACGCCCATCAGTTGATTGCCCATCACTTTTCCGTAGGTGTACTCTCCAAACAACATTCCCGTATTTACGCCGATCATTTCCGTAACCATTCCTGTTACAAAACAGATGAGCATGAAGTATATAAAATCTCTGTTGGGCTTTTGCTGGTTCCAGATCAGCAGTACTGCCATCAACAGCAGGTTCAGTGGGGTATTGCCAATAAACCAGTCTCTGTATGGGGTATATAAAATACCTATCAACCCACTCACATGAAAAAGAAGGGCCAGATAAATACTGATATTTTTTTTAGTAATCATGAAGCCTGCCTGGTTTGATGCGTTTTTGCAATAAGATCGGCCGTGATTCTGGCACTGCTTAAGCAGAGCGGAATACCCCCACCCGGATGCACACTGCCCCCAACAAAATACAGACCCCTGGTTTGTTTACTGAAATTGGGATGGCGCATAAATGCTGCCAAACGGCTATTGGAACTGGTTCCATAAAGCGACCCCATGTAAGATGCGGTTTTTGCTTCGATGGTTTCCGGCGTCAACACCTGCTCTGCTTCAATGAGCGGCTCAATATTTTCTCCTAATATTCCACTCAATTTTTCTATGACCGCTTTCCTGCAGGCAGCCCCGTAAGCCTCCCAATCCTGCCCCCGGTTGGCCGGGGCATTCACCATTACAAACCAGTTTTCCTTCCCTTCCGGAGCCTGTATGCCCGGCTCACATTTGGACGTAATATTGATGTATACGGTCGGATCTTTAAACTGTTTCCCGGTATTGAACAGGTGATTGAATTCGGTCTTATAATCTCTGGTAAAAAATATATTGTGCAGCGTCAGTTGGTCAAATGTTTTACCGATACCCCAATAAAAGATATAGGCGCTGCTGCTTCGCTCCTGCTTTAATACATCACTGGCCTTCCACTCATCACCCAGCAGATTCCTGTAAGTAAAATAAACATCCATATTACTTACAACCAATGCTGCAGGAAGATCCCTTCCTCCTGCTACAATGCCTTTCACTGCGCCATTCGCACGTATAATTCTTTCTACCCGTTCATTGAAATGGAACCGGACTCCTTTTCTGAGCGCCAGCTCATACAAAGCATTGGTGATACTGATCATCCCTCCTTTGGGATAATAACTTCCCAGATTGTGTTCCAGATGCGGAATCATGGTCAGCATGGCCGGCGCCTTATACGGGTTACTTCCGTTGTAAGTTGCATAGCGGTTAAACAGCTGTACCGTTTTGGGTGAACTGAACTGTGCTTCGTGCAATTCATTCATCGACTTGAACAGATAAGACAACCGGGTATATTTCAGTGCATTCTTAATTCCAGCCCGAAAGAGTGTGGATGTTTTATGCAGTGAATTCTGCAAAAAAAGTGTTCCGATATTATTGTAGATATTGGCAGATTGCTGTAGAAATTCAATGGTATTGTTTACCGGCTCTCCGAGTTTATCCTGAAGCTCCTGTGCCAATGCCTGATTGTCTGCATAGGCATGAACAACGGTTCCGTCGGGATAAAAATAGTTACAGGAAACCGGCATTCTGCTGTAAGAAAAATAGGGGGTCATATCTTCACCGGCCAGCTCAAATAACTCACGTATGTACTCTGGCTGGGTAAACAAACTCGGACCGGCATCAAATTGATAATCGCCCAGGTTGAAGGCACTGAGCTTGCCTCCAGGGTAGCTGTTTTGTTCAAATACATCTACTTCATACCCCTGAACCCTCAACCGGATCGCTGCCGCAATTCCGGCGATACCCGCTCCTATTACGATTGCTGTCTGTTCTGCTGCCACCATGCTTTTACTTTTGGAAATGCGATTTGAAACCAGGCAGTGAAAGACGCAGGATCTTCCTGTAATAGTTCTGATATGCGTTCCAAAGACTGGTATGCATAATTTTCTACCTCGGCATGATCCGGTGTTACCGGTCCTTCGTATTGCCCTACAAATACGTGATCAAATTCATGTTCTGTAAGACCATTTAAAAAAGGGGCTTTATAAACAAAATCAAACACTTTATTCAACCTGGTTTCAAAACCCATCTCTTCTTTCAAACGTCTAACAGCCGCATCACCTACTAATTCGCCCGGCCTGGGATGACTGCAGCAACTATTGGTCCATAATCCAGCGCTGTGGTACTTACCCAGTGCCCTCTGCTGCAACAGCATTTCTCCCTTCTCATTAAAAATAAATACACTAAAAGCTCTGTGCAACAAAGCTTTCTCATGCGCTTCCATCTTTTCCATAAAGCCCAGTTCCTTATCCTGCTCATTAACCAATACTACCTGTTCCATATGTACATTTGATGTGTGCTATAACAAATTCAACTGACTTCTGATACCCGCTTTTGCCAGGATCAGCATTTTACCGTAGTCATGAATTCTGACCCGTTCGTTCAATATCCGCTGCGGTTTTACCTTTTTGATTTTCTTAAATAAAGTAAGATAATACTTATAGGCAACATATACTCCAAATCTGGCCTTCAGCGGCAGATGAACAATCCCTTCATAAGCATGGTCAAAATCCCGCTGGATATCTTCCTCAATCATGGTCTTATCTGCTGGTCCAAAATTGCTGAAATCACAACCCGGGAAATATAACCTGTCCAGGTGTTCATAGTCTGCCTTAAGGTCTCTCAGAAAATTAACCTTCTGAAATGCAGCGCCAAGGCTTCTTGCAGCCGGCTTTAATTTTTCATAAGTATCTTTGTGTCCGTCGCAGAATACTGCCAGGCACATCAGGCCCACTACTTCTGCACTTCCGTAAATGTATTCTTCATAACCAGCGCGATCGTAGTTCTTCTTACTCAGATCCATTTCCATGCTGTGCATGAATGCCTCAATCAACTGGTGATCTATATGGTATTGATTCACCGTAAGCTGAAAGCTGTGTAAAATAGGATTCAGGCTGATCTTACGCTCGATGGCCTGCCAGGTTGCCTCTTTAAATTCACTCAGCAATACCTCTTTATCATGCCCGTGAAAAGTATCTACAATTTCATCCGCAAAGCGAACGAAACCATAGATATTGAAAATAGGGGTCCGAAGGTCTTTGTGCAGCAAGCGGATAGAGGAAAAGAAACTCGTACTATACTTCTCCGTGGTTACTTTACTGCACTCCTGACTAACTTCATGAAAAATATTTAGCATAGCTGATATTGCATTTTAAATATATAAAATGTGCGCTACAGTCCGAAAGCTTTCCCGATTTCTTTGGCTACCACCTCTCCACTGATCAGGCTGGGAGGAACTCCCGGTCCCGGAACAGTAAGCTGGCCTGTGTAAAACAGGTTACTCACTTTCTTACTTCTGCACGACGGCTTAAGAACACCTGTTTGCAGCAAAGTGTTCGCTAATCCGTAAGCATTTCCTTTAAAAGCATTGTACTGACTCATAAAGTCGCTGTAAGCGAATGATTTTTTGTAAATCACTGCATCCAGAATTGTTTGCCCAGTCAGTTTTTCCATCCTTCGGATAATCATTTCAAAATAATGATCCCGCAGGGCTTCTGTATCACCGGTAAGACCGGCCGCTACAGGAATCAGGAGACAGAGATTTTCACAACCCTCTGGTGCAACAGCTTCATCTGTAACCGATGGAA
The DNA here is from genome assembly GCA_028687975.1 of Sediminibacterium sp. Taxonomy (GTDB): domain Bacteria; phylum Bacteroidota; class Bacteroidia; order Chitinophagales; family Chitinophagaceae; genus Sediminibacterium. The sequence goes on along the minus strand of JAQTZD010000053.1, from coordinate 13,342 downwards.
CACTCACATAAAATAAGGGATCGGTAGGCCACTCTTTGGTGGTATATATTTCTTTACCATGAACGGCAAAGGAGGAATCAAAAAACAGGGAATGGTGCAAAACACCTTTTAACTTCTTATTCAGACCCACATAATACAGAATACAACTGGGTGCCATCACTCTCTTATCCCAATAAGCGGCAGAATAACTCTGGTATGCCTGATCGAGCAGTTTGGTTTCCACATGATGGTAGTCTGCACCGCCAACAACCACGTCCGCATCAAAATGCTGCGGATTGGACTGGCCATTGACCAACTCCAGAGATTCCACTCCGGTTGCCTTTCCGTTTTGAACCGTAATATGCTGTACGTCCTGGTTAAAATGAAATTTTACCCCTATGCTGACTGCAAGATCGTGCATGGCTTTCACGATACTGAACATGCCATTCTCGGGATACCAGGTACCCCCCTTGATGTCTGCATAGTTCATGAGGCTGTAAAGTGCCGGTGTTTTTTCGGGAAGCGCTCCCAGAAACAATACCGGGAATTCCATCAACTCAATCAGTTTGGGATTTTTAAAATGACGGGAAACATGATTTTTCATGGAATTGAACACATCCAGTTTGAACACGCCCTTGATTAAATCCCAATCGAGGTACTCCGTTACAGACTGACCCGGACGGTACACCAGATCATTGATACCCACCTTGTATTTGTATTCAGCTTCCTGCATGAACTGATCCAGCTTTTCACCGCTGCCCGGTTCTATTTGTTCAAACATGGCTTTGAAAGCCTCATAATTTGCAGGAATATCTGTGAAGCCCTCCGACCAGTACACCCTGTAGGAGGGATCCAGTCTTTTAAGTGCATAGTAATCGGAAACTTTTTTTCCAAACTGCTGAAAATAATGTTCAAACACTTCCGGCATCCAGTACCAACTTGGCCCCATATCGAACGTAAAGCCCGATTCGGAATACTGCCTGGCTCTTCCACCCGGTGTAGATTGCTTTTCCAGAACGGTTACGTCCCAGCCCGATTTGGCCAAAAAACTGGCTACGGAAATGCCTGCAAATCCGCTGCCAATAACTACTGCTTTTTTCTTAGAATCTTTGTACATGTGATTTCAACAACTTTCGGGCAAAATGAATTCTACTTTTTATGGTTCCGAGCGGCTCATCGAGCATCTCAGCGATTTCATGGTATTTGTACCCATCAAAATAAAGCAGAAATGGGTTTTTAAAAATCTCCGGTAAATTATGAATCGCCTCTTTTACCTCTTTCAGATTCATATTCGCAACGGCGTCGTTGGCCACAGCACCCTGGTTCAGGTTCAGTAAATATTCATTGGGGGTACTGTCGAAGATTGTGGATTGCTTGGCTTTTCTCCTGTAGTTATTGATAAAAATATTGCGCATGATTGTGTACAACCATGCTTTGATATTGGTACCTGCATTGTATTTATCCTTGTTAGACAAGGCCCTGAACAGGGTTTCCTGGTACAGATCTTTTGCAGCTTCCTGATCGCGGGTAAGCGTAGCAGCAAAGGGCTTCAAAAATTCGGCATTGTTCAGCAACATCTGGTTAAAATCAATAGCAGCCATCTTGTTTAATTTTAAGTATTTCAAAGTTAAACAAAATAATCCGAAACAGACAAGTTTTTGTTTAAACATTAATTGTTAAAAATTAAACAAAAGTTCGGGGAATTTAGAGGCTGGCGATGTACTCCATCACTTCAGACAGGGATTTCTTCAGCGAAACATTGGCAGGAACCTGCTTCTTATACTGCTGAACCAGGGTTCCGGAAACTACAAATTGCATATCCGGCATCCGGTTGTGAACCTGAGTGAGGAACTTGTCGAGGTTGAAATTATTACCGACAGAGGTAAGGTGAGAATATAAGAAGGCCGGCTTTGTATGTTTGGCAATAAACTCAATATCCTTTAAAGGTGCATTGGCACCCACATAAATAATCTTGATACCCCTGCTTTTTAACAGGAAACTGGTGAATAGAAGCCCCATTTCGTGGTGCTCTCCTTCGGGCAAAAATAGCAGTACACTGTTTTCAGGATCTTGCTTTACACGGACCGAATTGATCCCAACGATCAGCTTTTGACGGATAATATTGGTAACCAGGTGCTCCTGGCCGGGGTTTATATGGTTGGTGAGCCAAAGGATTCCGATCCGTTCCAAAAAAGGAAAAATGATCTGAATGATGGCTTTTTCGATCCCTTTTGAAGCAATATAGTCATCGATCTTTTCTTCAAAAACATCCATATTCATATCCACCATAGCGCCAATCAGTTCGTTGACCAGCCGCTCCTGCTGCGCCTGCACCTGAGAGAGAGAAAGGATTTTCTCCTTCATCACCTCCGGGGTCATTTTATCAATATGAGAAATTTTGAATCCGTACTTGTTCAGCAGGGCAATGTTCAATACTTTCTGCAGTTCAGCATTGGTATAATACCGAATATTGGTATCGGTCCGTTGTGGGTTAAGCAAAGAATAGCGCTGTTCCCAGATACGGATAGTATGGGCCTTAATACCGGAGAGATTCTCCAGATCCTTGATGGTAAAAGCGTGCATAATAAAAAAGCTGTTCCGAATTAGAACAGCCCTGTGATTAAAAAGTTCAACAATTCTAAGATTATTTCAGTTTCAGCCTGCGCAGGTACTCTCCGTAACCGCTTTTAGAGTACTTGTTGGCGAGGTCCATCAGTTGATCCCTGTTGATGAAACCCATCCGGTAAGCCACTTCTTCAATACAACCTACTTTCTGGCTCTGGCGCTTTTCAATCACCCGAACAAACTCACATGCATCGGCAAATGAATCGAAAGTTCCGGTGTCCAGCCAGGCAGTTCCCCGGTTCATGATCCCTACTTTCAGGAGTCCTTTTTCCAGGTAAACCCGGTTTACATCCGTTATTTCGTATTCTCCCCGCGGAGATGGCTGAATATTCTTAGCTATTTCCACCACGCTGTTGTCGTAAAAATAGAGTCCGGGAACCGCATAGTTGGATTTGGGACTTTTGGGTTTTTCTTCGATGGAAATGGCTTTTTGATTTTCATCAAACTCAACCACACCATAGCGTTCGGGGTCATTTACTTCATAGGCAAAAACAGCTGCCCCTTCCACATCATTGAACGATTGCACCAGTTTACTAAAACCTGCTCCGTAAAAAATATTGTCGCCCAGGATAAGGCATACCTTGTCTTTGCCAATGAATTTCTCTCCAATTACAAAAGCCTGTGCAAGCCCATTGGGCTCATGCTGTACTTCATAAGAAAAATGACAGCCGATCTCATGTCCGTCTCCGAGCAGCCTTTTAAACTGGTCCGCATCCTGCGGAGTGGTGATGAACAAAATATCCCTGATCCCTGCAAGCATCAATACAGACAAGGGATAATAAATCATTGGCTTATCATAAACCGGCATCAGTTGCTTACTGATTCCCTTGGTAATCGGATACAACCTGGTTCCTGAGCCGCCTGCTAGTATGATCCCTTTCATATATTGGATTTTGGGTGGTTAAAACTGAAGCGTATGTGCAATATCTTTTAACTGAGGCAATACCCGATCCTTATCGGACAGCAGCAATTCCTCGGGATTCATTTTCCAGTCGATTCCCAAATCAGGATCGTTGTAAATGATTCCTCCTTCTGATGCCTTATTGTAATAATTATCGCACTTGTAGAAGAATGTAGCCTCCTCACTCAACACCACAAATCCGTGCGCAAAACCACGGGGTACATAAAACTGGGTATGGCTTTCGTCCGACAGTTCAACAGCTACATGCTTTCCAAAAGTGGCGGAGTTGCGACGGAGGTCTACTGCAATATCCAACACTTTTCCTTTGAGAACACGAACGAGCTTTGCCTGCGCATACTCCCCATGCTGAAAATGCAATCCACGCAATACCCCTCTTTGTGAGCTGGACTGGTTGTCCTGCACAAAATTTACCTCCAATCCTGTTTTTTCTAAAAAAGTTTTGCGGTTGAAACTCTCAAAAAAGTAACCCCTGCTGTCTCCGAAAAAAGTATCATGGATAATAAAACATCCCGGTAAACTGGTCTCCTCTACGCGCATTGCTTATCTGTTGTGGTACATTGATTCATAATAGTGCTGGTAATTTCCGCTGGTAACATTCTGCAACCATTCCTGGTTGTTGAGAAACCAGTCGATGGTTTCACTCAGGCCCTGTTCAAATGTAACAGTTGGCTTCCAACCCAGCTCACGGTTGATCTTACTCGCATCTATGGCATACCTTCTGTCGTGACCCGGCCTGTCTTTGATGTAAGTGATCAGCTTTTCGCTGTGTCCTTCTGCTCGTCCCAGCTTCAGATCCATCTGCCTGCACAGCAATTTCACCAGATCAATATTTTTCCATTCGTTGAAGCCTCCGATATTGTAAGTTTCTCCGGTTACGCCTTTATGGAAAACCAGGTCGATCGCCAATGCATGGTCTTTTACATAAAGCCAGTCTCTGGTATATAAGCCGTCTCCGTATACCGGCAATGGTTTTTCCTGGATGATATTATGGATAAACAGTGGAATCAGTTTCTCGGGAAAATGATAAGGACCATAGTTGTTGGAACAGTTGGATACCACTGTTTGCATATGATAGGTTTCCCCATAAGCTCTCACAAAATGATCGGAGCCTGCCTTACTCGCAGAGTAAGGTGAATTGGGATCATACGCTGTTGTTTCTGTAAACAGCCCGGTATCACCCAGGCTTCCGTACACTTCATCCGTAGAAATATGATAAAACCTGTTATTGCTGTAATCTGGTCCCCACTTGGCTCTTGCCACGTTCAGCAGGTTCACGGTTCCGATAATATTGGTATACACAAAGTCCAACGGAGATACAATAGAGCGATCCACATGTGATTCTGCTGCCAGGTGTATAACATCCGTTATCTGGTACTTTTCAAACACTTCCTCCAACCCTTTCACATCGAGGATATTCACTTTTTCAAAATGATAATTGGGTTTGGTATCAATATCTTTCAGGTTCTCCAGATTACCTGCATACGTGAGCGCATCGAGGTTAATGATGGTGTACTCCGGATATTTATTCACAAAGAGGCGAACAACATGCGAGCCAATAAAACCGGCGCCGCCTGTGATCATGATTTTTTTACTCATATAAATTGGATATCGTTCTGCAAATTTATCGATTATAGGCTCCTGCCCGAAATTTGATTTAGGCGCCCCATGGCTGGTCCTTCACCAGTTCATACACCAGCTCAATACCGGTTTTCAAATCTATCTTAGCCCTCCAGCCGGCAGTTGCAAGCTTACTCACATCCATCAGCTTCCTGGGTGTTCCGTCCGGTTTGGTTGCGTCCAGTACAATCTCTCCCTGGTACCCGGTGATCTGTTTTATCAGCTCTGCCAGTTCCAGAATGGTCACGTCTGTTCCCGTTCCGATGTTCACCAGCCCTTTTTCATTGTAGGTCTGCATCAGGTAAAGACAGGCTTCGGCCAGATCATCCACGTGCAGAAACTCCCTTTTAGGTGTTCCGGTACCCCAGATGGTTACGGTAGGTGCATGGGTTCTTTTAGCTGTAATGAACTTGCGGAGCATTGCAGGCAATACATGGCTTTTCTCCAGATCATAGTTGTCGTTGGGACCATACAGATTGGTCGGCATGGCCGATATATAATTACAACCATACTGCGCACGATAACTGTCACAGAGTTCTATCCCTGCAATTTTAGCAATTGCGTAAGGCTGGTTGGTTTCCTCCAGGTAGCCGCTCAACAGGTATTCCTCTTTCAATGGCTGTGGGGCCAGTTTTGGATAAATACAGGAAGAACCCAGAAACAACAATTTCTTTACTCCGTTCACATAACTCTGATGAATGATGTTGCTCTCCATCATGAGGTTATCGTAAATAAATTCTGCTCTATAGGTATTGTTGGCAACGATACCGCCTACTTTAGCTGCCGCCAGAAATACATAATCCGGCTTTTCGGCAGCAAAAAAATCTGCTACGACCTGCTGGTTTCTGAGATCCAGCTCTGCAGAGGTCTTTTTGATGATATGGGTATATCCTTCCTGTTCCAACTTCCTTACAATGGCACTTCCTACCATTCCGCGGTGACCTGCCACATATATTTTATCCTGCTTATTCATGTTCCTTGTTTATGGTATATCCACTGTCTTTCAGCAATTGCTCTCTTTTGAATAATTCAATATCTGCAGCCACCATTTCCCGGACCATACCCGCCAGAGTATATTTGGGTTGCCAGTTGAGTTTTGTTTTGGCTTTGGTTGGATCACCGATCAACAGGTCCACTTCGGTTGGACGATAATATCTTGGATCTACTTTAATGACTTCCCTACCGGTCTCCAGCTTGTATTTGCCTTCGGCTGATTTTACCTTACCGATTTCATTTTCCTCGCTTCCGCTGAACTCCAGTTCCACGCCGATCTCGGAGAATGCCATTTTTACAAAGTCGCGGATATAGGTAGTTACGCCTGTAGCCAGCACAAAATCTTCCGGCTTTTCCTGCTGCAGTATCAGCCACATTCCTTCCACATAATCCTTTGCATGTCCCCAGTCGCGCTGTGCGTTCAGGTTTCCTAAATACAACGTGTCCTGCAAGCCAAGAGCAATTCTCGCAACTGCCCGGGTGATCTTTCTCGTAACAAAGGTTTCTCCCCTTAACGGAGATTCATGGTTAAAGAGAATCCCATTGCAGGCAAACATATTGTATGCCTCCCGATAGTTGACTGTAATCCAGTACGCATAGAGCTTGGCCACTGCATAAGGACTTCTGGGGTAAAACGGAGTGGTTTCACTTTGTGGTACCGCCTGTACCAGACCATACAACTCTGATGTGGATGCCTGGTAAAACCTGGTTTTACCAGTCAGTCCCAATAAACGAATTGCTTCCAAAATCCGCAAAGCACCAATACCATCCGCATTGGCGGTGTATTCCGGGGTCTCAAAACTCACGTGTACATGACTCATGGCACCCAGGTTATAGATCTCATCCGGTTGTACTTCCTGAATAATCCGGATCAGGTTCGTGCTGTCGGTGAGATCACCGTAATGCAGTACCAGGTGACGGTCGGGGATATGCGGGTCCTCATAAAAATGATCGATCCGCTGGGTATTGAACAGGGAACTCCGGCGTTTAACTCCATGCACTTCATAGCCTTTCTTCAACAGAAACTCCGCCAGATATGCTCCGTCCTGACCCGTAATTCCTGTAATTAATGCTTTCTTCATTCTATATGAATTGTGTAATTTTTCTGATGGGTTTAGCGTACAAAGTGAACCAATAAGGTTTCAGACCATTGATTTTCCAGGCCATCCGATCCCCTTTATTGGCCAGTATTCGGTTGCGGATCGACTGGTTACTGGCACCTCCGGTGCGCATTTTCACCATAACTTCCTGCAAATATGCAACCTTAATACCATATCGGTATAAGAAACGCAGCATCAATTCGTAATCCGCTGCGGTAAAAAGATTCAGATTAAAGCCTCCAAATTGCTCGTAAACTGATTTTTTAACAAAAAAAGTGGGGTGCGGAGGCATCCAGCCGTATAAAAAACTATTGAGACTGTAAGGACCAGCTACCCATTTGCGTTTCACAACAGCAGTATCAGCAGCATCCACATAAATCAGGTCGCCGTAAACGGCATCACATCCTTCCTGCTGAAACAGTTCCACCACTTTTTCAATCACCCGGGGGCCGGTATACATATCGTCTGAGTTCAGGATGCCGATAATGTCTCCATTTGCCATAGCAATGCCTTTGTTCATGGCATCGTAGATACCCTTGTCTTTTTCGGAGTGGATGCGGTACCTGCCCGGCCCGTTTTGAATAATTTCCAGGGTATTGTCGGAAGATGCCCCATCGATGATGAGGTGTTCAATAGCGGGATGGGTTTGTGAGTGAACCGAGTGGAGGGTGTCTGTGATGGTAGCGGCACTGTTATAAGTGGCCGTAATAATAGATACCAGCATGCTATCGTTCAACAATTATATTTTCCATCACAAGCATATCCATGCTGGTTCGCAAAAAGCAGTCCAGTGCTTCTTCCGGAGAGTTTACAATCGGTTCGTTTTCGTTGAAGGAGGTATTGAGCAAAATAGGGATACCGGTTTTCTTTCTAAAGGCCTCAATTAAGGCATAGTAGCGGGGAGAGATGGTCTTATTGACTGTTTGTAATCTTCCCGATCCGTCTGCATGGGTTACTGCAGGAATGACGGAACGCTTGGATACCTTGATGGGATATACTTTCTCCATGAAGGGAGCAATATCGGTGCACTCAAAATATTCGCTTACGTATTCCTCCAGAATGCTGGGTGCAAAAGGCCGAAAACTTTCCCTCCTTTTAATTTTACTGTTTAGCAGATCTTTGGCATCCTTTCTGGTGGGATCGGCCAGGATAGATCTTGCGCCCAATGCCCTGGGGCCGAATTCCGCTTTCCCATTGAACCAGCCCACCACACCGGCATTCACCAGCCGGTTGGCTACATAAGGATAGAGCTCATTTTCTTCGAGTCGTTTATAGTCTATCCCCTTTTTATTGAGCATTTGTACAATATAGTCGTTGGTAAAATGAGCACCGGTATAGGCAGACCAGACAGCAGGTACACGCGCATGATCAAGTTCCTGATGGTACACATACTGCGCTGCACCCATGGAAATGCCAGCATCATGACCAGCAGAAGGAATATAGATTTTTTTAAAGCCGGTGTTTTGCAGAATTTTTCCGTTGGCAACACTGTTTTGCGCAACCCCTCCGGCAAAACAAAGATTGTTCAGACCAGTTTTTTTATGTGCATAGTTCAGGATATGGAAGATGGCTGTTTCCGCCATTTTCTGCACCGAAGCTGCCAGGTCTTTATGGTATTGCGTAAGCGGCTCCTCCCTGGTTCTGGCGGGTCCAAAAACTGCTTCTGCTTTTGCACTGTAAGCAATGGGGATTTCCGGGATGTTCTTGTCGTTATACAACACAAATCCTTTACCCGGTGACCTGAAATATTCCAGATTCAGTTTGAACATTCCACCCTCCTGCAACAATACCACATCGCGCAACTGATCAACATATTTGGGTTCGCCATAAGGCGCCAGTCCCATTACTTTGTATTCATCTCCATAATGTGGAAATCCAAGCAACTGCGTAAAGGCTGTATAGAATATTCCCAGCGAATGCGGAAAATCCAGATCATCAATTACTTCAATCTTATTGCGCCGTCCTATAGCCAGCATCGTGGTACTGAAATCACCGGAACCATCAATGCTTACAATGGCTGCCTGCTCAAAGGGAGAAGCAAAGAAGGCGCTGGCCAGGTGACTGCGGTGGTGTTCTACCTGGTGAATTTTATCTTTTAATAAAACAGGGGCTATTCCAAAATGCTGCGAAAACGCTGCTTCAACAGAGCTTACTTTTTTTTGATTGAACAGGCGTTCCTTTGCATGCACAAAAGATTCTACCGGCCTGGACGCAAAGAATATCAATTTCCGGAGAAACTTAGCCCTGGGATCGCGGCCGATGGCAATATGGTCTACTTCCTGTATAGACACACCCGCTTCCTTCAAACAAAATTCAATGGCTTTGGAGGGAAAGCCGGCCCAGTGTTTTACCCTGCGGAAACGTTCTTCTTCCGTTGCCGCAATCATTATTCCGTTTCTAAAAATAGCCGCAGAAGAGTCTGCATGATAGGCATTAATTCCCAGTACAATCATAAGTAATTCTATTAACCAAAAAGTTTTCTATAGTCTTCGTGATAAGACTGACCATTGAGGTATTGGATGGCCAGCTCTTGTGCCCCATGGCAGAAATGGGTCCAGTCTGCATGCTGCAGCCTGGCCAATTGATCCAGCTCTCCGGCCAGCAGTTTCGGGTCTTCCACGTCAAAATTCCAGCCCGCATTTTTTTCTTGTAGCCCGTTCCAGCTGGTATAATGGCTGCTGATAACCGGGCGGCCTGCACCCAGGCATTCATAAATAGCATGCGCAAAATTCTCGCCTTTGCTCATCAGGATCATTGCATCATGTTCCTGTACGATGTTCTGCATTTCTGCTGGTTTGAAGCCCCCCTTGTACACCGCTTTTACATGAGAAGGAAGCATTCCCATTGCAAGCAAACAAGATTCCCAATATGCGTCTTCCTTAATAACACCATAAATATTGAGTTCTATATCTAGCTGGCAATATCGAAGCGATTCCAATACAAAAAGCAGGTTCTTCTTTTCTGCAATGATGGAAGCATATACCAGGGAAAGTTTTCCTGACGTTTTTCCTGAGGCGTTCAGTTCGGTAAAAGGATGTCGTGGTATATTGCCAACCAGATGGACCTGTTCATCGGCTACCTTAAAAAGTTTTTTAATTCCAGGCTCTTCTGTTTTGGAAGTGATATGCCATTCCACGTCTTTGGTAAGATTCCAGAAGCGGATAATTTTCAGGTACCATTCCTTTTTGAAAGACTTGAGCGAGAGTGCGCCCTCCTGCAACATCCCCCTTGGTGCTATAATGGTTTTTACTTTCCTGAAAGGAGAATACTGAATCACCCAAAGCGGATTCATCAGGAAGGGAATACTCATGAATCCATTGATATATACAATATCCGGATCCACTTTGGCCATCAGTCTGTGTAATTTAAATGGACTTAAGCTGATTTTATCATCGTACCAGACATTGGCAGCTGCTTCATCTGCAATGGCCACCTGATTCCAGCAGTTCAACTGAATGCCTTCCAAAGGAAGCGGTTCATTCAGGTCGTATCCACCGGTGATGCAATAAAATTCATAGTCGTTGTGCATCAGGTCTACCAGATTGCGCAAAGACTGAACAATTCCACCTGCTTTATAGGCCGGGTAGAAATATTCGTAAATGATGAGGATTTTTTTCTTAGTTGTCAAAGGAGTCTTGGTTTAATAAACAGGATAATTGATGTTCAAATTGAGGAAATGCAAAATGCGCTTTTGCTGCTGATTGCAGTTCCAACGCTGTAGCAGTTTCTCCTTTTAAAGTTACATCAATCGCCTGGGCCAATTCATCCGGGTTTTCCGGATCAACGAGAACACCCAGCTTCCCGTTCAATAATGCATCCACGCTGCCATCTTTGTTGCCTGCAATAACTTTTCTGCCGCAGGCAAGCGCTTCAATCAACACAATTCCAAATCCTTCTCCCATGCTGGGCAATACAAAAACATCGGCCAGCAAATAATGGTCGGTCAATTCGGCATTGGGAATAAATCCGGGTAAAATAACCCTGTCCGAAAGGCTTTCTGTCTGGATCAGTTTACGAATTCTTGCAGCTTCTGTTTCATCCGCTTTTCCTGCCAGAAGGTATTTAACGGTGGAATCCTGTGCTATAATTTTTTTCAAAGAGCGGATGACCAGATCATATCCTTTGTACTGTTCTTCGGAGGAAAGACGGGCAATGGTTAAAATAATTTTATCTGTAGGCTGTAAGCGGTATTTTTCTTTTAAATAAGCGGGCTTGGTAAAACTGGCCGGGAAAGCAAAAAAAGGATCCAATGCGTTGGGCAGGATCTTAACTTTATCTTCGGGCACATAAACGTTATTCGAGCACATTGCCTTTTTAGTGAAGTTGCTTACAGTAAAAATAGCTGCAGCCTGCTTCAACAGCCATGCTACCAGTCCTTTTTGCTTATTCCAAACTTCTATACCGTGGCCTATTAAAACAAGTTGAACCGATGGATTCCGCTTTTTAAGTATAAAGCCGGCCAGGGCCAGATTGATATGTCCGATATATACTTTATTGTACTGTTTAGCATGAAGAAACAAAGACAATAAGAAAGCAATTTTGCTTCCCCCATAACCCTTGAAGCGCTGAACCGGAAAATACCTTTCATCGGTTTTGGTGTCGTGCAGAGAAACAGCAACAACGTCCGGATCAAAAGTATGCATGGCTTTTAAAAAGTTCTTATTGAACTGTTCTATTCCACCTGTTTTTGAAAAAGCAGTTAAGTAGAGAAAAGCGTTTTTATTTACCATGCCTTGTTGGATCTGTTAGAAAGCCGGGTTAGACTGCAACACCAATAGCGGCTCCAATGTGTTTTACCACTCGCCAGATTCTGCTGCATTTTTTTTAGCTGTGTGTTCTGCTCGTATGGAATGTTGATATTCGCAAACCATTGCTGAAAAGGAAAAATGAATCCTTGTTTAGGCCGGTTCCAGATGGCTTCTGGTAAAATATCTTCAAATGCCTTAATCAGCAGGTGCTTAATCTGCCGGGGATTGTAACGGATATCCGGATGTATGGAATACGCCAACTCCATCAGTTCTTTATCCAGAAATGGCACCCGAACCTCCACAGAATGCCACATACTCATATAATCGGTGTCTTTCAGCAACTGGTTCTGCATATAGAGGTTAGTTTCCTCAAAAGAAACCTGTTCCAGTGGATGCAACTGATGAACATACTGTGGAAGCTGAATGCTTTGCAGCACTTTGTTTACTTCAGCAGTTGATATATCCAGATAATTGGCAACTCGATCCGGCGTAAAGAACCCTCTGTTGAATAAATAATGTCCGGGAAATTTTTTGTCTGAGAGAAACTGCAGCTTCTTCCTCTTATCATCCGGAAATAAAACTGCGGCTTTCAAGAGCCCGTCCGGGATCAGGCTGGCATATTTAAAAATTGATTTTCTGTTAAAAGAAGGATAACCTCCAAAAAGCTCATCCGCACCAATCCCGCTCAAAACAGCCTTGAGGCCCGCCTCTCTGGTATAACGTGAAATAAAATAAGCATTAATACCATCGTTGCTGGGCTGGTCCATCGCCTGCAGAATATCGGGTATTGCTTCGGTAAAATGCTGTTGGGTAACAATGAATGAACAATGTTTTGCGCCGGTTGCATGAATGATCAGTTCCTGGTACTTTTGCTCAGAAAAAGCTGCCTCATCAAAATCGATTGAAAGCGTATGCAGATTATCGCCACAATATTTTTGTGCCAGAAGGGTTAACAAACTGGAATCAATCCCTCCGCTTAAAAATAGCCCGATCGGGGCATCGGAAATCAGGTGCCGTTGCACTGCCTTTTGAAGCGTGTCCCTGATTTTTTGAACCGCCTCTCTTTCCGAATGAATCGTATACTGATAAGATGGTTGAAAAAATTGCCCGCTTCTGCTTTGCAAGTTCTGCAAATCAATCTCCATCCAGCTTCCCTTTTGCAGGGAGTAAACCTGATCAAGCGTAGTGAATGGTTCAGGAATATGTCCAAAAATCAGGAAGTAAGTGCGCCAGTCAGGTTGTTCCTTCCAGTTCGGAATAATAGCTTTAAAAGCCCTTACTTCAGAAGCGAAACAAAGGCCGTTTTCGTTCAGACTATAATAAAGCGGTTTAATACCGGCATGATCCCTCGCCAGAAT
>JAQTZD010000136.1 GCA_028687975.1 Sediminibacterium sp. | reverse complement strand
AACCACCGTCTTTGGTAACCTGAATATTGCCATCATCAGATCCGGCATAGATCAGTCCAAAACGCAACGGGCTTTCACTGAGTGTAGCAATCGTACCAAAAGGCACATCGCCCTGCGCGGGGTTGGTGGTTAAATCTGCACTCAGGGCAACCAGGCTGTCTCCCTTGGTGAAAGAGCGGTGAAATTTATTGCTGCCATAATACAGAACATCCTGGTTGTGGCGGCTCAGTAAAATAGGCGTTTGCCAGTTGAAGCGATAAGCCGGTTCACCCAGGTCTCTTGCGGGGCGAATGAATTTGCGTTCTCGAGAAGCCAGGTTCTGCCGCATATAAGCGCCAAACTGGGAGCCGCTGTAAACGGTTTTATTGTCTCTCCAGTCTACCTGCACCTGCATACCATCTCCTCCGCCAATTCGCTTGTAAGGGTTCTCTCCGCTGTCGTACCAGGCCATGGATTCCACGGTATTGGAAGGTGCAAACCATACTCCATTGTCTTGTAAACCACCGTACACATTGTAAGGACGGGCCATATCTACCGTTACTGCGTAAAACTGTCCTACCGCAGGCGTATTGGCTTTGAACCAGTGTGCCCCGTTGTCGTAGCTGATATTCAGACCACCATCGTTTCCGTTGATGATATGTCCTTCTTTCTGCGAACTCATCCATACCATATGATGATCGGAATGCACATTCTCTTTGTCGATGGATTTAAAACTCACACCACCATCCGTACTCAGCAGCAGGTCTACTCCGGTAAGGATCACTTTGTTTTCGTTGGCGGGGCTCACGAACACCATTCCAAAATAATACCCATAGGTACTGTAAATATTGATGGGCTCCTTATTGGTTTTACGCCAGGTTTTGCCGGCATCATCACTGCGGTACAATTCACAACCAATGATGGGTGTTTCGAACAAAGCGGTATTGGCATCATAGAGATAGTCCCAGATTACGGTTGGAGACAAACTACCGGAACCAACCAGTTCCTTCAGCTTGGCAGCGGTGTATTTGGCAGGTATCCCATTACGTGGGCTGCTTACAAAAGCGCCCAGTTTTTTATCGTTCAGGGCAAGAAACTGTTCCTTGCTCAGGTCTTTAAAATCACGCAAAGTTAACCGACCAGTATCCTGTGGTCTTCTGGCAGCATTGGCCGCCTGTCTGGCATTGTTGTCTACCACAGCATAGATGATATTGGGGTTCTGCGCATATACGGCGAGGCCGATTCTTCCAACGCCATCACCTGTTGGGAATCCCGAAGCAGGTGTAGAAATCAGTTCCCAGCTATCTCCCCCATTGGTACTTTTATAAATGCCACTGGTTTTACCACACTCTTCAAAGTTCCAGGCCCTTCTGGTTCTGTACCACATGGCGGCATAGAGTTCGTTGGGGTTCTTCGGATTAATGTCGAGTTCTACCGAACCGGTGTTTTCATCTACGAAGAGAGTATGCTTCCAGGTTTTTCCGCCATCGGTTGTTTTATAAACGCCCCTGTCTTTATTGGGAGAATACAGGTGACCCATCACCGCCACCCATGCCGTGTTGGGATCGGTGGGATGCAATTGCAGTTTTCCTATGTGGTGGCTTTCCGGAAGTCCGAGGTACTCCCAGGTTTTGCCATTGTTGTTGCTTTTGTAAACACCCAGTCCTGCATAAGTAGACCGGCTGCTGTTCACTTCGCCGGTACCTACCCAGATGGAACGGGTTTTCCAGTTTACGGCAATATCACCAATGGTAATGATGTCTGCAGAATCAAATACGGGCACAAAACTCTGGCCGTTGTTCACGGTCTGCCACAATCCACCGGTAGCATAGGCTACATAAAACTCTGTAGGGTCTGCAGGATTTACATCAATAGCCACTACCCTTCCGCTCATTACGCTGGGACCGATACTCCGGAATGCAGTATTGTTCAGGGGAGATTGGGCATTCAAAGCCTTTCGCTGTTCTATGCTTTTCAATCTTTCTGCGGCCGGGGTTGGTTTAACCTGAGCCTGAAGCCGGAAACAGCCAACAATTAACAAAAGGGGCAATAATTTTCTCATAGCAGTTGTGTATTTTCGGTTACCGAATGTAAGTATTATGCGCTTTTTATTCCTACCATTGTTCATTTTTCTGGGTCTGTCGGTGAATAGCCAATGCAGAACGTTCAAACTGGCTTCCAATGGAGACACACTGAACTGTGTGGATATGAAAGGCATGAAACAGGGCAAGTGGCTGATACAAATGCCCAAACTGCGTGGAGAACCCGGATACGAAGAAGAAGGCGTTTACAAAAACGATCGGAAAGAAGGCATGTGGCGCACATTCAACCTGATGGGCGATATGCTGGCACAGGAAAACTACCGGTGGGGAAATAAAAACGGACGCTGCTATTATTTTACCCTGGCCGGGCTGGAACACGAGGAAAGCTGGAGAGCAGTGAATCCCAACAAAGCCTACGACACACTGGATGTTGCCGACCCGATAGATCCCAACAAGTACGAAAGAGTGGTTGTTAAAACAGACGGCAGCTCCATCCGGCACGGCGTATGGAAATTTTACCACCCGGGTACGGGCATGCAGCTGGGAACCGAAGAATATTTCATGGGCCAGCTAAAGCAACCGGAAGAAGAAAAACCGAAGCAAGACACGATTGCACCTGTCGCAAAACTCCCGCTGAATAAAAAAGGAAAAACAGATACGTTGGCTGCCAAAAACAAAACCAAAGAAATCCTGGAATTCGAAAAGAAGAATGCCAACAAGAAAAAAGTGAAAGTACAAACCGGCAGAACCTATTTCTGATATCAGATATCCGATACTTTAATACCCAGGGGCCGGATCATCCGGTTGATGGTTCGCATGATGCCCAGCGATTTTTTCTTTTTCCTGGCATAGGCACATTCCATAGCAGAGAACCGCGCGTGATCATTGGCCAGTACAGATTGTCTGTACTGATGAAGCATTTCTTGTAAAACGGGGTACTGGTTTAAATCGTAGCGGTCCTGGTGCTTCGACAACAACTCCGGTTGCTCAAAGGAATACCCGCTGATGTGCAGAAAAACCAATGGTGTGGTATCATTGACCAGGTATCTGTTGTTCATGCGGTTGTTCACGCGCGAAATGGAACGTTCATGCAGGTTCCAGTACGCAACGTTTACACCCACCAGGTCTTTTGCCACCAACACATGCGAAAAAAACAGCGGCAGAAAATTCAGCCAGTTCTGGTCTCTTCCCATCCCTTCTGCATAATTCAGGTATCCCTCCTCCACCAGATGGCTTCCCCACCAGGTTAAAAAAGAAATGGCCACCGGATCATTTTTCAACATAAAGAATCCACCGTTGTACAATCCGTGTCTTAAAATATCACGTTCCCTGGGCACGCAGTTGTCTGCAGGCAGGGCGTGGGAAAAATGCGGGGTAACAATAATGCTGAACTGTTTCAAGGGTTCTTCGAGCAGCAGAAAGGAATCGTATACCTGGATATCCGAATCGAGGTATACCAAACAGTCGGGCCGGAATTTGTTCAGGATGTATAATCCGGCAAAAGGTTTGAGCGCACAACTCAGTTCAATGATATCGTAGCGCTCCGACATGGCAGTGAAATGCGGAATCTGCATCTGCTCCACTTCAATCAGCTGATGAGGCGCAAAAAAAGCAGGATCAAATCTTTCCCCGATCCGGTCGGCCAGACAAATAATTACTTCGTAGTCCGGATTGTAGGCAACAAAAGAATCGGCCATGTTTTTGCAATAAGCCAGGTGGCTTGCAGAACTGATGGTATATAGGATTTTCCTGCCTAACATTTTTCCGCTAAAATGATCGTGTTTAAATAAAAGGATTCTGAAACAGGCCAGAGGGGTTCAAACAAATAGAACAGGATGTTCAGGAAAGGCACCAGGGCCTGACGAACCAGTTTTTTAAACAAATTGAACCTCGAAAAGAAGGTCACCCTGTGCAACCATTGGTCGTTGATGTACACGATCAGCAATTGGTGCAGGGCGCTCATATAATGTCCGTTTTTATCGGCCACCAACACTTTAAATCCATTCTTCTCCAGCATATCCTTTAACGCAAACCGGCTGTAACGTGCATAGTCTATAGGCACTTCATGCTCCTCCCAGGCAAACGGACAGGTAATCAGCATTTTACCACCGGGTTTCAGTACCCGGTTCAACTCGGGCAGTATCTGTGGCAGGGTAAACACATGTTCAAACACTTCACTGCTGAAAATGGAATCAAAATGCTGGTCCGCAAAAGGGAGGGTAACCCCATCGTAGTACACATCGATGCTTTCATTGGCATGACTGTGTCCTTCGCTGTCGTAATCCACACCGGTATACCCGGACACATTCGTAAACAAAGACCGGTAAGGTTTTTCGCCACAGCCAAAATCCATTAATTGACCCTTCAATTCTGGTGCGTATAAACTAATTTTGCGATACAATCCTTTACGGATGTAATAGAGCGGATGCGAAATGGATGGGTTAAAATTAAAAGGCACCATAATTGAAAGCTATACTGCAAATTGCTGGCAGCAAGATAAAGCGTTTTGAAGCATGTTGAACCGATTAAAGGGAATTTTATACGATGGAGCTTTGCTGCTGGCGAAAACCGGCAGCCGCAGCCAGCCTGCGCGCAGGCTCCTGATTGTAAGAACCGATGAAATCGGCGACTACATGTT
>JAQTZD010000002.1:38109-90718 GCA_028687975.1 Sediminibacterium sp. | reverse complement strand
TTTTTTATTAAAAACAGCATACACATTAGAAATATCTTCTTGGGAAATTCTAAGGCACTTTCTACCTACTTGAGTATTTGAGTGATTTAATATCATTGATGTTTTCAAAAACACACCTTCTGACCTGTTATTCTCCAATCACTATGTTATCAAACACCGGCTCCCTGTCACCTGAATGCAAAAGCAGCTTGAATCATGCGGCTATCCACATATCCACGTGGATAGCTAAAGAAAAGAAAAAAAGAAGCAAAAAAAGAAAAGAAAGGTAGTCGAACACATTATCTGTCCTACACATAGCGTACATTATAACTGTCCAAGTGAATATCTCAGTAGAAACAGCCTTCTAGAGGTTAATACAGCAAATAGCAATGGGGTCAGCTAATCACTGACCCCATGAAAAAATACCTGTTTATATGGTATTCATTAATGTCCAACAACAATTTCCGGTTGAACGTTTCCTAAAAGCAGGCAAACGAATACCTTACAGGAAGCACTCTGTCTAACTCTCTAAACTGGGTATCAGTTTCTACCCGCCATGACGCCACCATCAATATCCCAAACTGCTCCGGTAACCCATGACGCATGATCAGATAACAGAAATAAAATGGTATCAGCTATCTGCTCAGGGGTTCCATATCTGCCTATTGGATGAAAAGAATTAAAACCGGAAAGTGCCGCTTCCGCCTCCATCTTCCCACCAAATACCGTATGGTATACAGGTGTATTTACCACGGCTGGTGAAACAGCGTTAACCCGAATACCATAATCAGCCAACTCCATCGCTAAATGTTGGGTCAAAGAATGCAGTCCTGCCTTCTGCATAGAATAGGCAGAAGAGGGAGTTGCCTTTATAGCCTGTTTCGCCCACATAGATCCTACATTCACAATTGCACCAGATTTCCTGACAAGCATTTTCGCAGCAGCTGCCTGGGTAATAAAAAAGAAACCCCGGTTCAAATCCAAATATGAATTATAATCCTCCATTTTGTGATCCAAAAACGGCTTTGGCTTGAAAATGCCAGATGCATTTACAAGATAATCAAGTTGCTTAAGTCCTTTGATTTCTTTGATAAACTGGGATACTTCTTCCATTTTGGAAATATCTACCTGATGGTTAACTACATTAGAACTATCAGATGTTGAACCGGCATTTCTACCCACTACGTGAACCTTGGCACCTTTTTTAACAAGTTGATCAACCGTTGCCTTTCCTATCCCACTGGTGCCACCAACTACGATAGCAACTCTATCTTTAAACTCTGTCATATTTTCAATAATTTTAAAATTCCAATTACTACAATTACTGCTACCTTGTCATTCATAGTCTTCTGTCACCAAAGGTTATGGCCAAATCATTAATACTGGCAAAACGTTTGGTCATATATCCATTTTCATCAAATTCCCAGTTTTCATTTCCGTATGCACGAAACCACTGTCCTTCATTATTTTGATATTCATACTCAAACCTGACAGCTATCCTGTTGCCAGCATGAGCCCAATACTCCTTTTTGAGTTTGTATTCCAACTCCTTCTCCCATTTGCCGGTAAGAAACCTAACAATTTCATCCCTGCCTTTCAGAAAAACATTTCTGTTTCTCCACTCACTGTCTTCTGAATACGCTTTTGAAACAATTATAGGATTCTTTGTATTCCACGCATCTTCAGCTAATTGTATTTTTTGCCTTGCCGATTGTTCTGTAAAAGGAGGCACCGGCATTCTTTTATCTTCCATTGTTCACTAATTTACGATTTATCAATAATCAACTTCGGCTATCTATCTTTCTTCTTACACGAACTTCTATGCCGTAACAAATATCCTATTCGAAATATGAAACCCTTTATACAATACGATCATTTATTGTTAATTTCAGTTCCCTTGCTACATACAACTGCCTTTGTCAGGATTTCTCTTTTCACTAATCAAACTAAATACGCATACCGAACTGTCCAACCAATTCGGTAGTGCCAGGCATTTAATAGAAGTATTCAGGATTTAACCTTGAGTTTGTAAAGAAGCAACTGAAAAAATTTGGTAAGGTCGTGCAACTTAATACTTATACATTCCTATGGCTATCCCTGTAAGCAGAGGGTGATACTTTAAACCGATCCTTAAAACATTTTGAGAAATAGGGTAATTCGTTAAATCCGGAACTAAAAGCCACTTCTGCAATTCTTTGATCAGAAATCCGCAATAGCTCCGCGGCTTTTTCAAGCTTCCTGTTTCTGAAGTAATTGGCAGGGGTATTATTATATATCTTCTGAAACTCTCTCTTAAAAGACGAAACACTATAATTGGCGAGCTGCGAAAGATCCTCAATAGTCAGATCAGCATATATATGCGCTTCAATGACCTCCCTAAATGCCTGCGTAGAAGGAGAAAAAAGGCTCGACAATATCTGTTCGATATTACTATATTCATCAGTCTGAAGCAATAAAAGAATAATCTCTTTTAGCTTCAACATGAGCAAATCATCATTAACCAGTTCAGGATTATCAAAATAGAACATAAGCCCCTCTATATATTTAGCAATCAAGGGTGTTACTTTCATTCTGGTCAGAGAAACCTTATACTTACTATCTCTATTCTTTAAAAAGGAAGGCATATCTCTCTCAAAAACACGCTTCAGAATCTGGGGATGGAAATGAATAAAAATTGCTTCAAAATTAGCAGACCCAGAAGTTTCAAGCATTCTGGTAATATAATTACCACACTTCATTAAAATCGATTCAGAAGCATGCAGTTTTACCTTTTCAACCTCAGAATATGTTTCTCCCAATCCGTTTATGACATATAAGAAACAAGCCTGGTCTGGCATAACTACCATTTTTTGAAAAGGCGGTTGAATAATAACCTTTTCAAAAATTAGTTGCCCGAATAACGCATATTGTTTATGACTGAGTACCATAGAATAACTAAATTAACCGGGAAATTAAACTCTAACGTTAAATATACATCCACATTGCATGCTTCGCTTAAATCATTTTGATATTAAAATAACTCTTGTGGCGTTTATTACAAAAAAAACTGTCATGCCAGCAGTTTTTCCTGGGAACTGAACATCTACTTGTTTTTCTGATTCAAGTGTAAAAGCAAGGAAACAACTGCCAATAGGAGCCATATTGCTGTTAACCCAAAAAATATTCTGCCGGGCCGGGATTCATTGCGGAGATCCGCTACCACTTATAGAGAATACATACAACTCCATCAGCATCCCAGAATCATTAAAGTCCTTATAATCACCCGATATAACATCCCATACCTTATAAGCTGATAATCGCAGTTGCCTTCAATACAAAAGGGGGACCATCATACACCATGATAGCCCCCGTTTCAAACCTATCTATGTCAACCTATTTTTGTTTTTTAACCTCAGCAATAAATTCATTGGTCTTGAACACTTTACTTGATAGCATTGTAAAGTTAGTTATCGAAGCTTCATAGCCGTTTAATCCCGGTAAAATGGCGGATGCTGTAGCGTCGGAAACAACTGCGGTCTCAAATCCATCTTCCAGGAGGTCTCTCAAATGCGCTTCCACACAGAGGTTCCCAGACATTCCGGCTATAACCACCTTATCGATACCTCTTTTACGTAATTGCAGTGAAAGATCGTTATTCTGAGGGCCATATACTTTGTGAGGAGAGGAAACAATTACATTTTTACCCTTGATATACTCCTTGTATGGTTCCAGCCAGTCAGCACCGGATCCTTCAAAACCTTCCGATGTTAAAGCTCCTTTTCTTTCGAACATATTAATATTGTGCATCAGTTTTTCTAAAACACCTTCAAATTTCCATTGGTGATCATGCTGGTAGTAATAATGCGGCGAAACAAAAACCAGGATATTCTTCTGGGCAGCAAGCTCAAATATTTTCCTGAGATTCTCGATCGTATTATTGGCTTTCACACTGGCCCCCACTGCGCCCCAGGCAACTCCCTTTTCGCTCAGGAAGTCATTTTGAGGATCAGTAATAACAATAGCCGTATTGTTATCAAATTTAAAACCCGGATCAGGAAGTTGTGCATAACCTGAAATCGCTGCTAATGTAATTGCAGTAAACAAAATCACTTTTTTCATTTTCTTGAAATTTTAAAGATTAATAGTTGTATAGTTGTGTAATAAATATTCAATTCAGCTATTCTCAGAGATTGTGAAAAGGGAAATCAGGAAGTGAATGGCCAGATTTGCTATACGTATCTCAAAGTTGATCTGAGGGCAACAAACAGCACTTTATTTTCCGGGGTAACTTCTTCCGCTGAAGGCCGGTAAATTGAATCATTTCGAATTCTTGCTGTTGTTTTGAATTTTTGACATTGCAAATATCACAATCACATCAATGGCGTTGTTAGACAGAAGCGCCTAAAGAATCGGCATTTTTTCCCTTCCTCATCATATTACCAAGTTTTATACCCCTATACTCTCTTGGTGAGACACCTTCCTTGGTTTTGAAAAAACGGCTAAAGGTTTGTATATCGTCAAAACCAATTTCATAAGCGATCTCTTTAACTATCTTATCAGTATAGAGCAGTTGCCTTCTTGCTTCCAGCAATATTCTATCCTGAATTAGCTGCAAAGGGTTCTTCTGTCCATATTGGGAAAAAAGATTGGTCAGTGACTTAGGAGATTTATTAAGCAAATCGGCATACTGGGAAACTGAATGTTTTGTCCGAAAATGCATTTCCACCAGATAATTGAACTCTCTTAACAGGTTTAATCTCCCCTTGTCTGCATTTTGCAACTTAAACTGGTTTTTGTATAATCGGGTTGATAATATAACAAAACGCTTAAGCATCATCTGAAGCATTTCTTGTTGAAGACTATCTCGCGAATTCATTTCGACGTTTAACATTTCCCAAAGTGTTTCAAACTTCGAATGTTCGTCCTCAATAACATCGATAATCGGAACCTGAGATGCGCCGAAAAATAGTATGCCCTTACAGCCTACTTCATGGTCATGATCTATAATGCAATAAAATGAACGGTTAAATCGAATTAGCCTGACCATACCAACAGAATGAACAATTACTTTATGAAATTCAGTGAGGAAAATTATCTGATTGGCAATTATTCTATATTCCACCCCGTCTATATTCAATTTCAATTCATCTTCAAGATTCCAAAGTATTAGTAGACCATCTTTTGAGTAAGCGGTTAGCTCGGAAACATTTAATGAAGTAATGTTTGTAATAAAAAATTGCTCTTCCGAGCGCCCTTTATAATACATAAAATGAAAATTGTAAGAGTTGCGAAGAAAATATTATCCCAATAGCTAACATCTCCATTCGCGCTTTACAAATGTACTAGTGAGGATACCCGCTCAGTTTACGTAAATAGTCCAATTATTTGTATTAACAGTCATAAAGTAGGCTACCGTTGCAATTTTCAATACCCACCATTTATTTCCACATCTCCCTTACATCCATACGGAAAATTGGCAAATCAAAAGGCGATATCGTTGAATGAGCTTAAAAATTGAATCGGAAATTTGCACATCCAACCAAAAGAAATTCGTTTGATGAAGTTTACTACCATAATTACTGAGATTACTATCAAGGTTTCACTCGAAAAAACCTGGGATGTCTTGTATACCCATTTTGGTGATGTTTCACTCTTTAATCCCAATCTGTCTGGATCTCATTTTACCAATTCCCCCATCGTTGCTATTGGAAGTGAAAGAGAGTGCCGGATAAATAAAAAAACATATGTCTACGAAAGAATAACCGGGGCTGACCCATTGAAAAACGTCACAATTGAAGTTACAGGTGGTAACATGTCCCTGATCAAAACTATGCAGGTTGAAATACATCTTTTCAAGCCAAGCCCCGGATATACTACCGTAACAACTATAGCTCGCTTCACCATACAACCGAGGGTCTTGCGTTTCCTGATGAGAAGGGTTTATAAAAGTAAGTTAACCGATATGCTCATTGGCCTGAAATACTACCTGGAAACTGGCACTTCGGTCACAAAAAACACCTATCATCTGATATTTCAAAACCACCAGCTTTTAGGAGCTTCTGAATCCTTCCAGGATATTCAGATTTCTAAAAACAGCCTATGCTCGGACTGTTCAATTTGCTGTCATTGTCAAAAATGACTTTCCTAAGGTATCAGCGTCTAATCACAAAACACATTTTCTACCTTTTTAAAATCAAAAAACTACCAGATGAAAACGATCTCACATAAAATAAACCATTTCATTACCTTCCAAATAGCCAACCGAATTTTAATGGGTATAGGCAGCCTTCTTTCTCCGTTTTCCGCTGTAAGCACAAAGCCTGTTATGCCCAATGCTCAATTTAAGTGGGCAAATCTACTTGAGGAAAACTGGGAAATTATCCTTTCTGAGGTAATTCCGCTTTTAGAAAAACAAAGTAGCCTGCCTAATATTCAGGACATTCAGCCTGCAGAGTCACTTCTATCTCAGGACAATAATTGGAAAACCTTCTTTTTGCAAGGTTTTGGTCACAAAGCCTATAAAAACCGGTCAATGTGTCCCGAAACATCGGTTGTCCTAGACGAAATCCCTGGTTTACTTACTGCCTTTTTCTCTATCCTTCAGCCAGGCAAACACATACCTGCCCACAAAGGTATATTTAAAGGTATTGTAAGAACCCATCTTGGACTGGTAATACCTAAAAAAGGGGAGTGCAAAATGCGGGTAGGTAATGAAGAAATACGCTGGGAGTGCGGTAAAGTAATATTCTTTGATGATACTTATAATCATGAGGTTTGGAACACCACAGACGAAATAAGAATTATCTTACTGATTGATACACCAAGACCTTATAAATATAGATTCATCCAAAAAATCAATCAATATATCATAGACGGAATAACCAATTCAATTTATGTGAAGGAAGCCCTTAAAAAGAATGAGGATTGGGAAAAGGTTTATTACCAGGTTTTGTCGTAAGGCAGTCAGTACCAAACCAAGTCCGAAATTCAAATAGACTTGACATAATGCCTTACCAGAACCACCAAAAGGAAATCCTGTAACGCTATTACAAAATAAATTACGGCAATAAAAGGCAGTATTGTTTGGGTAAGATTATTTAAAACAATTACAATATTATATATAAGTAATGTCCCAAAGACTTCTTATTAAATTCATCAACAGTAACCTGACTATTTATGGCGAACATACAGAGAATTGATTACCCGCAATCAGCAGACTTCCTAAAAAAAATATACGGCCCACTGATGGGAAAAGAAGGAAAACTATCTGGGTTATATCAAACTTTAAGCATTCACCCAGAAAGCATATTTGCAATTCTGGAGTTGAATATGGCAATCATGTTTAGCAAATCTCCCCTTTCCAGACAACAAAGAGAAATGATGGCTGTGATTGTTTCATCAGAAAACGGTTGTGCATACAGCTTATTCCATCATTCTGAATCATTAAATGAATTCTGGAAGAACGAGCATAGAATTGAAAGATTAAGGTTGGACTTATATTCGGCTGGATTATCCAGAAAGAACACTGCTCTGTGCCGGTTTGCAGTCGATCTGACTTTATATCCAGATCGTTTTCCTGATCGAAACAGTTCTAAAATTAAAGAACTCCGGGCAGAAGGGTTTAGTGACAGAGCTATTATCGATGCAGCTCTATGTGTTTCTTACATAAATTTCGAAACCCGCTTAGTAATGGCTCTACAGCTCGAAATCGAGATGAAGGAGGAAATAATCCTACAATCCTGAAATAAATCCGAAGACTCATAACACACAACTTACCCCCTGTATCAAAAGCTTTCTGAAAGGTCTGCGACAGCATCGATTCTTGCAAAAACACCAAATGTAAAGTTTCACTTTTACCAGTGGGATGCCGAAGGCATAGTATAGCAGAACCATGCAAGATTATATACCAACCTATTACTACACACTTCCTGAGTAGTTGGCCAGTCAATGCAAAGCCCATTTTTTGAGGTGGATATGGTAGAAATATGAGAATGTCGGGGCTCACCAGACTTCCATTATTCTGAATAGCACCAGGCTTATCCGGTAACCAGCAAATAGAGTATGATACCCAGGGCAACAAGGGTCTTTATGTTGCATATTGTCCAAAATGACCTCCGCCCGGGAATATCCCAACAGCTTCTGCAGTAATTTGTCTCATTTTCCATTCTTCTATTTTTTAAATTAATAAGATTTTAGTCAAAAAGATCTGTCTGTTAAGTTTCTGGCAAGAATTATGGCTGGAAGGTTTGCAATAAAGATTTGAATTCCCTTTGAATAATAATCGAATTATCTTTTTATACCAGTTGTTTAATTCTACAGAAAATGATTTTTTGGTTTTTGTATCAATTCCACTTTCCCATTTTAAAATAAATCCAGGGCCGGTGCAGGACGAGGTCCTCAGGTACACTCTTCCACATTCCGGGTTTCATTGATGATTATCACCTTAGGAATTGCCTTACTTCCGTTTGTCAGGTATCTATTCATCAATTCCGGATGTTGATCCCTTAAGACCACCAACAGTCTTATCTTTTTGGGTTTAACATTTCCATCGCAGCTAATACAGGCAGGTTCTGTGCGCTGTCTGTACACCAAGGTTCGGTTATGACTAACCGTGTATACGAACAGTAAAGATTTAACAAAAGCTGATTCAATGAATGAATAAGGGCAACTGAATTTTTAACCTTCTGGAATATAATCCAGTTCGACTTAATATATGGCAGGTTAGTAGATTTAATAGAGTACCCACTCTCTTTATCACCGTTAACCATTTCTTCAAATAGTCTCTCATATTCAGCATAGGAATGAAGCCCAACTTTGATAAACAAGGATGACATATTGTATAAATATTTTACTCTGTTTTAAGGATTAACTACAGACTGGAAAATCTATCAGGTTAATCTCTGTAAACTCCAAAAATTCACCAAAATCTGTAATCATTGTTGCCTTCAGTTCCTTTCCTTCAATATTTCTTTCTGTCTCCAAACAAGGTCAGTTAGGCAGAATAGGCGGATATTCACATGAGAGAAGGATAAAGACTAAAAAAGTAAACTGAATTAGAATTTCGAAAATAGCGCCCCCCCCTTTAAAGTTTCATAAAACATAGTTTCAGCCATCAAAGGCTTCTATTACGTGAAAATAAGTACGGCATACTTACGTATACCGTACTCCCAAAACTACATCGCTAACCTCACCCTTAAATACAAACCACAAATATTGTTACCCAGAAAAAAAGAACACCCGAAAAACTGTTTAGTATCCTGGTACATTTTGGAAGGCTTTATTCGAAAATCTTACGAATCTTAGCGAATCCTTTCAAAAAGATTCTTGTTTATAATGAATATAAACGGTATCGAAAATACCAAATGCCTCAACAATGAACCAAACGGAGTCATTGCCCCCAGGTTAAGCCCGGCTACACCAGCACCCAACAATGGAAACATGAATAACCATACCAAGGCAACGGTTTGAGCCGTGATAAAAATAAATGGCCTCAGCCAGTTAGGTCCCCAAAGAGAAGGTGCAATACCCGCATACAATACAGCCAGAAGAATACCGTTTCCATAATGAGCCGCTACTCCATATCCCATACCTAATCCGGTTTTCGCGCCTAATATGGCAGGTATGTCCCACCACTGTCCAGTCATTACCAAACCAAAAAGGTCGAGCAATAGTGTTCCTGCTATTCCGGCCAGGATTGCATTTTTCCAATTAATTGTGTTCATATTTGTATTTTATTTTTGATTTTTAATTTAGTGCCGGAGCTTCGGGGAAGTCTACTGGTACGTTGGTAACCTTATGCAGATAGTTGGTAATTGTTTTCTCTCCTACAGCGAGAATGGTGTCAATCAGAGACTCATTAGTGTAGCCTGCTGCATAAAACTGCTCAATTTCATGATCGTTGATTTGCCCTCTGTTGTTGGTGATTGACTTAGCCAATTTTACAAGCTTATCAAGTTTCTGATCAAACGAAGCGGCACCCGTACGCAATTCCAGGATCTGCTCATCGGAAAATCCATTCATTTTTGCAACCGCAGTATGTGCAGCCAGACAATAGACACAACTATTAATTTGGCTAACAACCAAATTGATCGCTTCTTTCTCCTTATTTGTCAGAACTGTTTTACCATTGGCAAATTCCAGGTAACGCCCAAGTGCATTCTCGGAATAAGCATAGGTTGCATAAATATTAGGAACAAAACCTAATTTTGCCTTAATGCCGTCAAAAATCGCCTGATTAGCCGGCGAAACATTTTCTCTTGTTGGAACTTTAAATTGTTTCATTTTAAATATTTTATAACGCAAAATTATAAACCGGGATTGCCTTATAGAATAACAGTTTGGCACGATTAGTTGTCAATTTTCCCAACCCCCTATTCGGTTCTTATAAATACTTACGTTACATCTTTATAGGATCATACGACAACAAGAAAAATTAATACGCTTAAGAAATGCAACAGAAATAGTGTAAGGAATTCTTGAACTCATATACCCTTATCCGCAATTATTTTAGTATCCCTTTTTTTAAAAAGGTGCTGGCTTCAGGTCTATCTATCGACCAGAAACAGACTAAGAGACAAAAATAGTTGATGCTACATGCTTCCTTTTATCGGAAGGGGTTGAAATTTTGAACTAATTATAACAGTGCTTGCAAATCACTTAGCCCAACATAGCTCTCAGAAACAAACCCTTCAGCATACTCAACATTTATGGCTCTTCCGAATATCTGATTGGTTGCTTCAATTTGTTTAAGCAGGGCTATACTTCCAGACGGCATGCGGTCAGAAGCAGTTACAAACTGCGACCTGTAAGCTTTAATCGCCTTCATTTTCCTTGTAAAATGCATACTAATATCCACTACAAAACTGGGTGCGACAAAATAGTCCTGAATATAATGATAAACACCAGCCGGTCTCCATGGCTCTTGCCATTCACCGCCACTATCAGTACTGAACTTCCGTAAGCCGGAGAGAAAACAGGCATCCTTTACCAACTTTGCAGCCTCACCATGGTCCGGGTGTCTGTCTACAAAAGCATTGGCCAGCACAATCTTTGGTCGGTACTTTCTAATAACCCGAACCACTTTATCGCGGTTAGCTTTATTGCTGAAGATATTGCCATCACCAAGATCTAATTGTTCGCGCATACCTACCCCCAAAATATTGGCTGAGTTTATTGCTTCTTTTTCTCTTTGGCCACCAACACCATGGCTACCCATTTCTCCTTTGGTAAGATCAACTATCACCACTGTACCACCTCTCTGAATGGTTCCAATAATAACGCCAGCAGCAGCACATTCGACATCATCAGGATGTGCGCCAAATGCGAGAATATCTGTTTTATACATAGGAAATACTATTATTGCTAAAAAAACAACCAGCCCGATTCGTAATCCGCAGATAGGACTGTCCTTCTCTCAAGAATCAAAACACGGCGGTCACAGGATTAGTCAGGGATTATATTTCTGAAATATAATGGTTGCTATATGCCCCCCAAAACCAAACGTATTGTTCATAACAATATTAACCTCCCTGGCTTTCGAATGCCTTAATACGAAATCAAACTGATCTGCATATTCTTTCACTACAGTTTGGGTATTAATGGTAGCAGGAACTATATTTTGTCTTACTGATAGAATGCTAACAATACTTTCAACAGCCCCCGCAGCTCCCAATAAGTGCCCGGTCATAGATTTCGTTGAACTAATGGATAGATTTGGTTTATGTCCAAATACACGATCAAGTGCTTTTAATTCGCTCATATCTCCCAAAAGGGTAGATGTGGCATGCGCATTGACATAATCAACGGCCTCAGCACTGATATCAGCCTCCTCCAAAGCCTCCTTCATTCCAAGAAAAGCGCCCTCACCATCTGGATGGGTGCCTGTTAAATGATAGGCATCCGCCGCCATACCAGTACCGGTAATTTCGGCATAAATAGTAGCGTTTCGATTTATCGCACTTTGAAGGCTTTCCACTATTATAGCACCTGCCCCTTCCCCAATCACAAATCCATCTCTGGCGACATCAAAAGGTCGCGATGCCGTGCGAGGAGAATTATTATTGGTAGAAAGAGCCCTAGCTGCGTTAAAACCGCCTACCGAACTTTCATTTATCGCAGCCTCAGATCCTCCAGCAATAATAATGTCTGCTTTCCCAAGCCGGATATAATTAACAGCATCAATAATCGCGTTGTTAGAGGAGGCACATGCTGAAATTGTGCTGAAATTGAGTCCTCTTAACCCATACCTGATTGAAATAATACCTGAAGGAATATCAGCAATTATTTTAGGAATAAAAAAGGGGCTAAAAACAGGCTTTCCACTGTTGTTTACGAATTCAACTATCTGCTCCTGAAAAGTCTGGATACCACCATTTCCAGATCCCCATATCACTCCAATTCTGTTCCGTTCAAGTTTATCAAAATCCAGAGAAGCATTGGTCACGGCCTCCTGCGTAGCAGCCAGCGCGTATTGGGTAAACAGGTCATACTTCTTAAGTTCTTTTTTTTCAAAATAGTTCGAACCATCAAAACCTTTCACTTCTGCTGCAAATTTTGTCTTGAAATTCGTTGTGTCAAACCTGCTGATTAAATCAACGCCACTGTTACCTGCTATTATATTATCCCAAAATTTTTCGATAGAATTTCCAAGCGGACTAATTACTCCCATCCCAGTAACCACCACACGGTTCAGCCTAGCTGTCTTCCATATTGTCATAATAGAATTTTTTGTCGGAAAATTTCATTGTCTTTCAAAAGAAATTTCAATAAATCTTCACGTCTCCTTTTAGAAGTAAAATTTCGCATCACTAGAATTAAAAGAATTCTTTATAGTCATGGCGCAATTTGTAAAGGACAAGTGAAGTAGTACTTACCAGGTTTTTAAAATACACTAATAGCTTCAACTCAATTCCCACCTCTATTAAATCCGATTGTTTCTCTGTACAGCTGCGGAGAAACATCTGCGTTGGTTTTGAAAAAGCGGCTGAAATAATATTCATCTTCATAACCCAGCTCATAAGCGATCTCTTTAATCGTTTTATTGGTCAGATACAATTCTCTCTTCGCTTCAATAATAATACGTTCTGAAATCATGTCAGAAATCGTTTTATTAAAATACACTTTGGTAATCCTCGCAAGGGCGCTTGACGATAAATTCAATAAAACAGCGTACTCTCCAGCCGAATGCTTGATTCTGAAATTTTTCTCGATCTCATCCTTCAGTTTCTGAATGACAAAAAACTGCTTTCCTTCGATCTCTGTACTTTGATTGATTGACTGCTGGTCTATCTTTAACCTGGTTGCCGCAATAAGAAATACCTTTAAGTATGAAACAATTACCTCATCCTGTTGAACCCCGGCCAATTTCATTTCATCGATTATCTGGTGTACCAGGGAAAGCATCTTCTTTTGATCAGGTTCCGCCAGAATAACAAACGGTTTTTGATAAATATTATTGAATAAAACACCATTACAACCAATTTCATTATGATGTCTGTGTATACAAAAAAAGTCATGATGGAATTGAATGGCAAAACCCTCCATCTTTGATTTTGTAGAAAGCATAAATGGCTGATAGGGATAAAATGTAAACAACGTATTGGCTCCAAAGTCATATTCAGAAAAATCAACACTCGCCTTGCCGGTTCCCCTCTTTACCAGGATCAGTGAAAAATAATTGTTCCGTTGTATATGGTCAAAATAACTATTATTATCAAACTCAAATACCTTAAATGCGAGGTTTCCGTTTTGTTGATTGAGTAAAGTGTAAACCGATTGTGGAGACATGATTTGACGTTTTCGTTGAGTTGAATTGTTACATAAACACTGGAAACACAACTGTATTAACTAATCTACAAAATTAGAATAACAGATTTATAAATCAATTTCCACATTTGAAGTGGGTATTGCACAACATATCAATATATTTCCCTCCTCAGGTTCCATAAATGGTTCCGGTTCGTATTGAAAAGAGCCTCCCAGCAACTTGGTTTGGCAGGTTGCGCAGGTGCCCATCCTGCAACTGTTATCAGGCTGCAGACCTGCCGATTCAACAAGCTCCAATAATGTTCCTGCTCCCTCTTGCCAAAAAAGTGTTTTCTGAGATTTTACAAGTGTAACCTTGATCCCATTGGAGGCTCCTTGTTTTATCGGTTGTTTTGATTCCACCGTCTTGGGTGATTGAAAAAATTCAAAATGGATTTTGTCCTCAGCGATCTCAAACTCACTTAAAAAACTGAAAACAGTTTCCATAAACGCAACAGGCCCACAAACCATATATTCAGCATTACCGATTAGCGGTAAACGCTCCTGGGTAATAAATCCGCGATAATCATAATCAATATCAACAAGTTCTTCTTCCAGTGGATCCGAGTGAAAAATTACCAGTTTAAAATTATTACTGGTTGTTTTTAAATACTGCAACCTGTCCAGCATCGGCTGTACGTTCCTGTTTAAACTGGAATGTATAAAATAGATCTGCCTTTCAGGCTGCCGATCAAATACATATTCAGCCATGCTTAACATGGGTGTAATACCAACCCCTCCCGATATCAGCACCAAAGGGTTCTGGTTATTTACAGACAAATGAAAATCGCCCATAGGATCGCTCACTAACAAGGTACCGCCTACTGTAATTACCTCATGCAGATAGGCCGATACTTTTCCATACTCCTCACGTTTTACAGTCAACCTGAGATAAGTGGCACCAGGCTTATCTGATAGTGTATAACTCCTCACCAGTTCTTTGTCCGAACCGTCAGGCTTCACTTTAATATTGACAAACTGACCGGCCAGGTAAGATGGCACCTGCATGCCGTCTTTAGGGCTAAGGTAAAATGATTTAATGGTCCGGCTCTCTTTGACTACCTGCTCAACTGTATATTCTTTAAACATTCCTGTTATGGATTAAAAGGTGAATATTCTAAAAACTTCCATTCTACTTTATGATGATGGATAGTTCGTATCCATTGCGTGGTTTCAAATATCCAAAACCGTCCCGTACCGTTTGTCTTTAATAGATCAGCTTCTGATAACTGGTCAAATAGCAAATTGGCTTTGCCGGTTAACTGCAATGTTTGTCCCATTTCAAAATCAATAAAAACAAGACCCACATTTGGATTCTGAAAAATATTTCCAAATGTGTTATACAAACTATTACCGGAAAAATCCGGAATTTTCAAATCGCCTCCTTCCAATATTTCTATGAAACCCGGATTGCCGCCACGATGGGAGGCATCCAATTTACCTTCTGCGCTACAACTACCGACAAAAAATGTATCAGCCGCTTGTATCCACTGCTTTTCTGCATCTGTCAAACTATTTCCTTCAACCTTACTTGATGTTGTTTTTTGGAAATACTCCGGAAGCGATATAACCCTTCGTTGAATATATTTAGGGCAATTCGGGTAAGCTTCTTCAATTTTGACGGCAATTTCAGTGCCCTGCAAGGAACAAAGACCATTGATCCGGAATCTCCTGCGGGTATCCAACTCAATAAACAAAGACCCAATCTGAGAATGGAATTGAATATTATCGTAAAAAATGTCATCAGAATTACTGGTAATACTGTCTCTATGAAAAACGATAGAGTTGGGATCAGGCACTTTTGTAAACCCAAAATCCCCTATCAATAAAGAAACCCAGATATTCCCATCCCTGCTTTTACTACTTACGATGGTCATGGGCTGCTTCTCAATAAAATTGATTGCTCCCTTTATAATGGTGTTTGTAATAACAGATCCGTTTCTATTGGCAATTTGTACTTCTCCAATCAAATTTTGAATTTCTCTTTCGCCACTATGATAAACTTCTGCCATTGTAGAGGTTTTAATAATTGCCCCTCTGTTTAAAGAAACAAAGGGGCAATTATGTATAAATTAAAAAATTAAAACGTTGAACCCGTCATTTTTCAATTTCACAAAACTGGATAATCCGCTTGTTCCAGGCACTTTATTATCGGTAACCAAATCAAATCCGGAAGCATTGGCACCAAATGCGTCAACACAACCACAGGATACCCCTTCGATCTTATCTTCCACCGCTTTATACAGGGCATTCAGCATATGATCTGGCTTTTGCAGTTGTTCTGGCCATCTGGTAGCAGCTCCCTGAAAAATAATTTTTACTTCTTCACCTGCTTCCTTGAAGTCGTAGGCGGCAGCCAGTCCATTAAATACTCTACCTAAAGCTTCTTCTGTTTCTGTTTTCGGGTCAGAAAAAACCACAATTGCTGTTTTACTCATTTCACTTTTTTTAATGATAAATAATAAGAGAATGCAAAACTGCACCAGTATTTTTTCCCGGAAAATGGACAGGTGATGCAATTTGATGGACTATTTTATCGGATAGCCGAAATAACTGGGAAATACGAATTGTGCCCCACAATTCCTACAAGAACAGGCAATCATATACAATGAAATATAGCTGACCCATAACTGCAAATAAATGAGCTGTTTGTCTAAATTTTACTTTAGTCCCTTTTCAACCTTTGTACTAGTAAAACATAAAGAATTATTATACCTATGCGAAATTAAGAACTGTAGTTGCTTAACCGAGTTCTTGAGGATATTGAGAGTGGAATTCTAATCGGGCAGAATTACTCTGAAATTCAAAGCATAACCACTGCGAAATATCTATCGTGAATTATATATAAAAACTGGATGTGGTTTGTGAAATGAATTTCTATTATACCATTTGAACGTAAACTGCGAAAGAAAAGTGTGGTAAGTAAATTAACTAAACTGCAAAACATATCTTTAACATGAAAAGTAAATATTTAATGGTTGCCTCTTCTAGTGTAGCAGGTTTTTTAGGTATCGCCACATCTTTCTTTCCAAAAGAAATTGTATATGGTATTGGATTGATACCAAAAGAATTACCGGTATTATTTGTACAAATTACGGGAGCATTGTATTTCGGATTTGCTATTCTAAATTGGATGGCAAAGGATATTTTAATTGGGGGGATATATGCCCGGCCACTTTGTATTGGAAATTTTCTGCACTTTTTGATGGGGGCACTTGCCCTTGTGAAATCGGCAGTGAAAAATCCGGGATCAGAATATATTTGGATTGCCGCATTTTTATACAGTTTATTTGCATTACTATTCGGGAGAACCCTATTTTTCGGTTCTTCAAAAAAAAGCGTAACAGGCATGAACAAATGTGAATAACCCGATAACTTTATACTCTCTATGATTCTTTCGCATAAAAAATATGAGCTTTTCGGGAAATTGGTTTTTGAAAAATTAGTAATAAAACCGCCGTTTCAAAAAAGCAATATCATGCCAAACGAAGCATGTTTTTATTATGTAATTAAGGGTGTGAGTGAAACGATTTCAGAAGTTGATAGATTGAGAATTCCAACCAGGGAATCTGTTTTACTGAAATGCGGGAACTATATCACCAAAATCCTTTCCTCACAAAGCTCCCAATCGTTTCAAACTATTGCAATACATTTCCATCCTGAAATTCTAAGGAAAATATATGAAAATGATCTCCCTCTGTTTTTAAAAAGGCCCGAAAAGCGGTCTACAACTGCAATGACGAAAATAAAAGGCCCGCTTCTTATTTCAAAATATATAGAAAGTCTTTTATTTTATTTTGAAAATCCTGAGCTGGTTAATGATGATTTACTTGTTTTGAAATTAAAGGAAATTATTCTTCTCTTATCACAAACCGAGGAACAAAAAAATATTAACCAAATACTTTCAGGCCTGTTTTCTCCAACAACTTATTCGTTTAAGCAAATTATCGATGCCCATCTTTATTCTGACATATCGATCGAAGATCTTTCACAACTGGTAAATGTAAGTTTGTCTTCTTTTAAAAGGGAATTTAGACGTATCTATAACGATAGCCCCGCTAACTATCTTCGAAATAAAAAACTTGAAAAGGCAGCAGAGCTGCTACGTGTTTCCGACCAAAGAATTACTGATGTGGCCTATAATTCAGGGTTTACTGAATTGCCTCATTTTTCAAAATGCTTCAAAGAGAAGTTTGCCATATCTCCTTCCGCCTACAGACTGACCCAAAAAGGAAAATTCTTGAACTAAGTATAAAATTATATCTGCTTTTCTGCTAAACCTTTGCATTATCAATTAATGCGAGATCCAATATGCACACCCTCTATTATTTACAATGAATGTTTGTATCACCAAGGTCACCGGCAAAGATGAACGTAGAGTGATATTCTATCGGTTAGCCTAAACATTGCTTTACAAACTGTTATACTACGAGGGCAGTTGTTTAAAGATTTCAAATGATTCTTATAAAGGAATTTATACTGAGTACAATGGACTTCATTCAGGAGAGATTTTTATACATCAATAACACGAATCAAATAAAATTCAAAACATGTATTATTTAAGAAAGACACTACCCAGCAAAATGGTCGGAATCAACAGGATTATGCTCGGAATAATGTTTATCATGACAGGTTTTATGAAACTAGCTTTAACAAACTATGGCCAGGCCTGGTCAATTCAGTTGACTGAAGCAAAATTTCCATTCTACAATATGCTTTATTGGGGGATTCCCATCCTGGAAATCTGTATTGGAATAATTATACTGATAGGCTATTATGCGCGCATAGGGGCATTATTTGTTATTCCCATTATGCTGGTAGCAATTTATGTTCATGTTACCGTTTTTAATCCTGGCGCTTTCCCTGCACAGCCCCAATTACCTATTATTCCTATTACAACGCTGTTAATGGCCTCGGTTTTACTGGTTCAGGGCAGCGGGAGCTGGAGTATAGATTTAAAGTTAAGTAGCAGGCAATTGAAATAACAAGGAAAGTTTTTTTCTTCTTGCAGGCTATATCCAAAATACTATAAAATAAGACCAATGAAATAGTGTTTGTTTAAACTACGAGCAAACTTTGTATCAATATTAAAATCAAAAAATAAACAAAATGGCAAATTTAAAACTTGAGAATATAATTCATTCTCAAAAAACAAATGAAATTTTAGAACACACAAAAAAAGGATTAGGGTTTGTTCCGAATATGTATGTGAATATGGGAGGCAACACAGCTCTGCTTGATGCCTATACCTATTCATACAACAGTTTTAGAGCTAATTCTGGATTTACTCCTGCTGAACAGGAAGTAGTATTCTTATCCGTAGCCTATGAAAACAATTGTGAATATTGTATGGCAGCCCACAGTTTTGTCGGTGACATGATGACAAAAGTGCCCGTGGAAGTTACAAATGCTATCAGAGATGGCAAAGAAATACCTGAAGTAAAAATGGCCGCTTTATCAAAACTAACCCGGTTATTAACAGTCAATCGTGGTATTGTTTCACAGGAAGATATTGAAGAATTTCTGTCGGCTGGTTATACGGAGTCCCATGTGTTGGGAATTATTGCCGGTATTGCAATTAAGACAATGAGCAATTACTCTAATCATAATACAACTCCGGAAGTAGACACGGCATTCGCTGGAAGAATTTGGAAAAAATGAGAAAACACAATCGAAAAGGAGGGGGTTTCAGGCCCCTTCATTTTATCAATTAAAATTCACTTATGATGGAGAAAATTACAAAAACATCGGTCGGTTATCGTTTGTATGGCACAGGTACTAAAAAAATTATCGCTTTACACAGTTGGATGGATGATGCTGAAAGTTGGAATACAACGATACCTTTTCTAAATATTAATGACTTCAGTTACGCCTTCATGGACGTAAGAGGTTATGGGGAATCAAAAAATATAAAGGGTGTCTTTACTTCTGATGAAATAGCCAATGATATCTTCAATTTAGCTGAGACTTTAGGCTGGCATAAGTTTTATCTTATCGGACATTCAATGTGCGGGTTAGCCGCGCAAAAGGCTGCTATTTTAGATAAAAAAGGGCAGATAATAAAAATCGCTTTAGTTACTCCTGTATCTGCAGCTGGTTTTGCAGCAGATCCGAATACAAAGGAATTCTTCTCTTCTATTGTGCAAAATGAAGAAATGGCTAAAGTGGCTTATGGAGCTTTTACGGAAAACAGACTGTCTGACTATTGGGCCACTATCAGGGCCAACAGGCATGTAGAAGTTACGGATAAGGTCGCTCAATTGGAATATATAAACATGTGGACTGGTGAAAATTTTATTGACCAGATGAAGCAGGTACAAATTCCCTTTCTGGTATTGCCTGGTCAGTATGATCATCCCCAATTTAAATTAGAAGCTCAGAAAAGGGCATTTGCAGAATTTAAACATGTTGATTTTACGGAGATTGAAAATGCCGGTCATTTTCCTATGCAGGAGACCCCTGTTTTCCTAATATCTTCTATTGAACGTTTTTTTTCCGAATAGAGAATCTGGATTTGAGGCTATACAAGGTTTTCCAAAAGATTAAAAAAATAATCGGCATTGAATTTATTATTTCTTTAAATACTGTAAAATGATAAGCCAATCGTATATCAGAATTTTTGAGGCTGAGTTAATTAAACTTAAGACTGAAATCGGTTTATACAAAAACGAAAGCAATTTGTGGATTATAAATGGTGAAATTAAAAATTCAGCAGGAAACCTTTGTTTGCATATAACCGGAAGCTTGAATTATCTGATCGGGGCTGCACTTGGCAAGTCAACTATTCTGCGTCAAAAGGACGAGGAATTCAGGCTTAAAAATGTTTCAAAGTCAGAACTGATAAAGTGTATTGATTCAGCTATTGAAACAGTAAAGCAGAATTTACCTGGTTTATCAAACCATGATCTGAGTATGGATTACCCGTTACCCTTTGGGGGTAACACCGAAAAAGTAGGTTTAGTAATTATTTACCTTATTTCCCATGTATCATATCACCTTGGGCAAATAAATTATCACAGGCGTATTTTGGATATTTAATATATTTCTGGTGTGGGCCCTGTTAGAGGGTGTTGCCAATTTTTGAAAAAATTTCCAGAAATATGAGGGGAAAATTGAAATTCGCAAGGTAAATGTTGATATAAATGGGGAATTAGCAGCCCAGTTTGAAGTGAGAGGCATACCGGCTCTATTCTTTCTCAAAAATTATTGACAGGGTAAAAGGCTTGGTTTCCGAAAATATTCCAAGAGAAAAACTGAATGCACAGATTAAATAATATAAAATGCAGAAGCAGTTTGGCAAATAACTTAGCCATATTGCCTCATCTAAAATCACTTTCTCCTAACTCTCCGATACTCATAAACAGGTCATCTATTCGTGGATGAATCTTTACGTCTGCAATTAAATATAGCTCTCTGATAAAATCTAGGGAAACGGGTTTGGCATTAGGGTATTTATTCTTCTCCAAGAAATTTCTCAAAGCCCTATTCACTTTATCTTCTCCAATTAATTGACTAAGCTTGTACATAACTACAGCTCCTTTTGAATATGAAATATGGCTATCCCCCGGTCTTACTTTATAAAGTGGCTGATCTTCCGCAAACCCCTTGTTATCCATATAAATCCCCAGGTGCATTTCAATACGGTCTTTCATTTTTGCTTCTCCATACATCTTTTTATATACCATCATTTCTGTATACATAGCGAAAGTTTCTGTAAGCATGGCAGCACCTTCTCTTTCATCGGGAGATATTTGATTATTCCCCCACCACAAATGAGACAATTCGTGACCAGCTAACTCATTAATTACGTCCTGCTGTTGATCGGATGTAATATTAGCATGGAAAATGGTGTTTTCGGTCATGTAAATGGTTGTGGGATAAGCAGTAGCAGCAAAACCATTTGTAAAGCTGGAAACTTCCGCAAAACGTATTGTTCTGAATGGGTAGGCTCCGAAATTTGCCTCACAATAATCCATAGTTAATTTTGCATTCTTGAGCAAATGTTCAACATTTTCGGGGTGATCCGGATGATAATAAATTTCAAAATATTTCCCTTTATAGAAATCCTTTTTTGTTGCGTATCTGGCAGAGGACAGAGCAAACCGAAAGGGTATTGGCGCGTTTGTTTTGTATCTAAAATGATTACGCTTTACCGTAGACCACTGTTTCACCAACTCTCCTATACCAATAACCTGTTGATCTGAAGAGGTAGATACCGACATATCCAAATTAATAAAATCATCATTGAGTGATTTCGGAGCGGAAAATGCTCTTGGCCTAGTTGCTTCTCCTAACTGAAACGCTATTCTTTTTTGAGCATCCTGAATTTCTAGGTCAGCCTGGTAGCTAAACTGCGGATAGTAATTGCTGATACGGATAAACGAACCATTTCCGACAATGGCATTAAAGGACTGATGGCCGTTTATCGCTTTCCATTCATAGTCCATTTCAAAAACAAATTTTAATTTTTGTTTAGGCAAGAGAGTCTCAGGAAGATACACTAACTGGTTTTTCTCTTCAATTGGAATATTTCTTTTGGCAGAGATCAAAGTAGCGTTTCTGATCTTAAAATCATTTTTAAAATGAACGAGGATTTTATCAATGCCTTCTGTGGTCTTGTTTTCTAATATATATGTTCCTTTCACTGTATAGGCATTTTTTTCCGGATACAGGTCAACATTTGTAATTACATCTGTAATGGTAGGAATTGGCAGGTTATTGTATTTCCGAAATGATTTTTCATAGTTTGCCTGCATTTTCAGTCCGGCATCCGCATCTTTCGCCTGATACCCATTTAACATACCGGAACCTCCATAGACTGTTAAAATTCCCAACAAAGCCAATAACAAAAATAACCTCCATTGCAGTAGCTCCTTGCCAGATAAGTTAAAGATCAAAACTAAAATACCGGTAATCCCAATTCCAAATAATAAACGCAAAGTAAACACGGGGAGGTATTCACCAAAACCATTCATGTCGCTGTAGTCGAAATGTAAAGTCTGCAAAAATCTCAATAATGGAAATGAAATAACTGTTTTGCCAGCAGTTGTTGCCATGAATATGGTGAAAACTGCTGCCAATCCAAGACCAATAAGTTTATGGCCGGCATTTGTTTGCAATACCAAAATTAAGCCACCTAAAAGGATCAATGGAACGGTACATATCCAAAACACTTTACAATAAATCGTCCAACTAATAAAAGGGTAGCGGAAAATAAGTTGAAACACTATCCCTTCAGATACCATCAACAAACTAAATAAAAATAACACTATCGATAGTGAAAACCATTTAGCAAAAAAAACGATCCGATAACCGGGAGTACTGCTTTCTATTTGAAAGAAATTAACGTTTCTACTTCTCCAGAATATTTCATAGGCGTAAAATAAAACGACAAATATGCAAAGCCCATAAAAGGTTTGTATAATTGCAGACACCATCAAACCTGAACTAGCGTAGTTTTGCGGAAGTCTTACGCCCTTTTCAATCACACTATACAGTTCCATACCTTGTGCAAATAAAAGTGCCAGGACTGTTATAATAAAAGGAATGCTTTTAACAATATAAATAAGGTCAATCTTAGCAAAAGAGAATACAGCCCTTATTTGAGCATTATTGTTATAGTACGAAGTTGCAGGTTTATAGGATGGAGGGATACCGGTATCAGCCGTCAATCCAACTGTTTTTACTTTTCTTCCATATGCAGGTTGGGCAACCCTGAATTTAAAAATACAAATAGAGATTAAGCAAATGGAAACCA
Source organism: Sediminibacterium sp. (assembly GCA_028687975.1). Taxonomy (GTDB): domain Bacteria; phylum Bacteroidota; class Bacteroidia; order Chitinophagales; family Chitinophagaceae; genus Sediminibacterium. Next base: position 67,200 of record JAQTZD010000002.1, on the reverse strand, counting down.
AAAAATAAGCGACTCTGTTGATTAAAAATATTCCACTCAGAGAAACTAACTGTGTATTTCTCTGTTCGATTGTCCAGTTAGAAGTTTGCTGAAAAAAAGCAGAGAGTCCAAAAGGATCCACAAAAGCAGAGATCAGTTGAGCCTGTTCAGACTGAGGCATACTTTGAGCCATCAAAGGTGACCCTGAGTAAACCAGGGTAATCATATAAATAATGTAAAGTATCAATCCGCTTACATAGACCAACATTTTATTTGCAGAAAGCACTCCTACTAAGCTTAGAACCGATGTTACAAAAAGTGTATTAATAAAACAAAAAACAATTTGAGGATACAAATAATGCAATAGTTTGAATGACGAGGATGCAGGATTTGTATTACCGAGTGACTGTCCAACTAAAAAACTCAGGCTAAAAAGGAAAACGAATCCAAAACTTACAACAAGCAAAGATGCAAGCCTGCCAAGAATAAATTTCCGGGTGCTAATTGGAGTACTAAAAAGTATCAATTCAAAGTGAGCGTCGGCTTCTCTAAACAACATGTGGGAAGCTAATAATGTACTGAAGAAAATGGTGGTCAAGCTGAGAAAAGCTGTCACAAAACTGATCTGATAAGGCGAATCCGAAAATATGTTTTCACTAACGACAAACCGGGCTACGGTTCCTCCGTATACAGCAAGCGTAACAAGCAAAACCAGCATTACATAAAACACCGGGGTTTTAAAATAGCTTTTAATATCGAACCAAAATATGGCTTTCATTGCTTGTGATTTGACTGGATTAGCGTGTTAAAATATACATCTTCCAATGTTGGAGATACACACTCGAAATTATCCGGTTGGATATCAGCTGAAATTCGGATATTCATCTTACCTGAGATTACTTGAGTAGAAATGGTTTTATAACTGTTTCTATAACCCTCTATCTCGGCATGAGAAATTTGTTTCTGCCAGATTCTTCCCTTAAGTTCATTCACAAAATCTGACGGGTTACCTTGGATCAATACCGTTCCACTTTGAATTATCGCCATTCTGGAACACAAATTCCGGACATCTTCTACCAGGTGTGTTGACAGTATAACAATGATGTCCTCCCCGATCTCACTTAGTAAACCGTTAAACCGGTTACGCTCCTCCGGGTCCAGTCCAGCGGTAGGTTCATCAACAATTATGATTTTAGGATTTCCCAATAGTGCCTGCGCTACACCAAACCGCTGTTTCATACCACCTGAAAACGTATGTACTTCTTTGCGGCGATGCTGGTAAAGGTTTACTTTATGCAGAAGTGATTTTATTTGCTCAGCGCGCTCAGTTGCATTTGTGACTCCTTTTAAAATGGCAAGGTGATTAAGTAAATCAAACGCTGAAATTTTAGGGTAAACACCAAAGTCCTGGGGCAGAAAACCAAGATGTTTTTTAATAAATGTTGTATCTGACAGAACATTTATATTGTTAAAAATAATTTCTCCGGCATCCGCACTTTGTAAACCAACGATTGTTTTCATAAGTGATGATTTCCCTGCACCATTCGGCCCAAGCAAACCAAACATTCCGTTTTCAATATCAAGTGAAATATGGTTAATGGCCTTTACCCCGTTGCTATATGTTTTGCTGAGATTTTTAATCGATAAAAAGTTCATATGCTCTATTTTTCAAATACTAGTTCCTTTCCCTTGGCATTAAATACGATGCGCTTACACTAAAAGCCGCTATCCCAACTCATCAATTCGCATTATCACAATGTCTATACTATGGTAACATCAACCATTGTACACCATTCTTTATTAAAATTCGAATAAAAAGCATGGCTACACATATTTAAATGCAACACTCAAAATATTGTGAGTTTGTATAGGATCAACCCAGCTAAGAGCAACTATATCCGGTTGTTTATTTCTACATGCAACTTAACTAAAATCTTCAACCTTTATATGATTTTTACTCATTGTACCTTGCTCCAAAAAAGTCATTAAAAATTACGCACAGTTTATACTTTTACGAGATAAACATGTGATCATACGATTTTTTTTAGGCACACAGGTTTGTCCATACCATGCCCATTACCAGGATGCGGCACCCTCACAATTAATTTATTCTCATTTTTTGCTATACGCTTCTAAAGTCAATTTAGCAATATCCTGTACAATTTTAGTTGGCGAATTACAATCACAATTACTAAATCCGATAACGTAAATATCTTCACTCGGTATATAAACTCCCATTGTTTTGAAACCAAAAATACTTCCCCCATGTTCTCTTGTCGGTTTGCCATTAATTTCTTTAATGTGCCAACCGTAGCCATACGTAAATTCATCGCCATTATTCAATTTATATTTACTAAATGCCTTTTTAGTACTTTCCGGATTTACTAATACATACTGATTTAAGGAATTTTGCCATTTTAGCATATCATTTGTTGTTGACATTAATGAGCCCGAAGAAAAAGGAATACTGAAATTTATTATTGTCTTATTTATATATCCCTTTTCTTTCCTTTGATACCCATACGCTCTTTTGTAAATGATTTGCCGGTCGCTTGCATAACCAGATTGATTCATTCCAATTTTTTGAAATATGTACTTTTCAATATAGTCCTTATACGATTCCCCTGAAACCAACTCAATAAGGTACCCCAAAAGAACATACCCCGAATTATTATAATCAAATCTTTCGCCTGGCTCAAACTCAACGGGTTCATTTTTAAAGAAGTCAATCATCATTTTTGGCGTCATCTCTTTTTGAGAAACTTCCCTAAGTGACTTCATTTTTGTAAAATCCTTAATACCTGATGTATGTGTCAATAGGTGATGAATAGTTATTTTATTACCAGAAGGATAATCTGGAATATATTTTGAAATGATGTCATTTGTATTCAATTTCCCTTGTTCTTCCAGCATTAGTATTGCTATTGCTGTAAATTGCTTGGTCATTGAGCCTAATTGAAATACATATTCATTTGTCAGGCTAACATCTAATTCCATATTAGCTTTACCAAAAGTTTTTTGATAAATTGGCTTGCCATTTTTAGCAACCATAAATACCCCACCGGGGCCATTTTTATCATTGAATTCAGTTTGAATTAGTTTGTCTATCTTCTCATAAATATTTTGAGCAAATACAGTATTTGAAAGGTTAGTAACAATGAAAAGTAAGAGTACGAGGTGCTTAATTTTTCCCATTTTCGATTTTAAATTTATCTACACTTATAATAATAGTTTAGCTAAAAATAATACAAAATAAATCCATTTTAAGGGGCCATTTTGTCTAAATAATTCGTTACCGATTCATCGCCGATCACAATGATTAAATCAACTATTGAACCTTTAATATAGTCAATTTTAAAATCTTTGCGAGATATTCATAAGCCAGTTTAATCTAGGCATTAAGCTTATCGTCAAATGATGCAGAATCTCGCCTAATTTTCAGAATCTGAGTAATGGCGACCCCATTCATTCCGTCAACTATTGTTTGAGTGTTACGACAATAATTGCATCCGCTTACTTCACTCGCTAACACGCTAACAGTTCTGCTACCTTATTCTCTTAACCAGTATAAGAAGTTTTGCCATTTTGAAATTGCAAGTAGTTGCCGAATCCTGCATCAGAAATAACCAATGTTTCACAAGACTTGGAACATAGCCTAGCTGGTTTGTTAATTGATCAAATACGTCCCGCTTTCGGCGCCGATGTCATCCCGGTTTGGGATATCAAATTGTGCCATTTTAAGTTTTCTGATTAATAAATCATATACAGCCTAAAGTTGAGTTTCAAAAGAGAGCCAGATTAGGCATTTTCACCCCCTTACTTAGCAATTTTTCCTTTTTATCCATAATTTCTCTTGGGAAAGATGTTTAGGTTTAAATTTTTCAGTCATAAATGTGTGTATTTTCATTGATATAACCGTTTTAAGATTGAAGTAATTGGCCTATCATTATAACATAGTTCTTTTGCAAAGGCGCCGGAAACACAAACTTTACCACTCGCAGATAGGCACTTGGTAAAGAGATTCGGTGGAAAATGTGTCGAATTATTTCGGTTCGGGAAAGTCCGATACTTTCTATTGCGCTATATGGCAGATGCAGCAGTTATGTGTGAATGTTTGCCAGAGAACGAGTTTCTAATAAAAGAATATGAGTTAGCCACTTTTGAGACGCTGGCGTTTTGTAGACTGAGTTCATGAGAGTTTAAGTGTGTCGGGATAACGCTGTTTGTTATTACTGCATCGTAGTGGCTTTTATTAGCAGCCACGATCTGAGTGGGAAGAACACCTAACATCATGGGACTAATGGACGAAAGGGAAGATTAACCATTAATACAATATATTTCTGCGTTAGAACTTCTTTAATGTTTTCCACTACTGCAAACATGCCCTTGATCAAGCCAGTTCAATATATCAGTGAGGCTATTATGAAAGATCTGCCATGATTCATGAAAAAAATAACAGGTTTTCATTTGAGCAATTAGGTATACTTGATGTTTTTGTTACATTGTATTGTTATCAGTTGTTTACTTGCCCCAAACAAAAGCACTTTATAGAACCTGCACTATTAGCCTCAAAGGGATATGGTGTTATTGAAATAAGTGTTAATTAAATTTGATGCGTCTACACGGATGATTGAATGTTTTACGGCAAATTGAACTAATAATTAAGCCCTCTTACTGATTCGGGTCCAAGATATAGTCGCCCTAATTCTGGATCCTGTCAATAAACTCTTCTAACATGAACAATAAATCATTTCTTAATTTATGCTTATGGTCAATAGTATTCACTTTTTTAATCATAATGAGTGGAATTCTATTTAACCTTTATTCCCGTTCAATAAACGCAAATGCCTCTATTTTCCTTGGTTTATTTTTAATTGGGTTTCTGGTTTTTAGCATCGTTGGCGGACTCTTAAGTGTAATATTATTGGTTGTTCGAAAAAATAAAATCATACCACGAATAGTAAATTTTTTTGGTGTATCAAATGCTATCGTATCATTAATTGCATTACTTTCTGTAACATTAGCAAATGGTCTTTCAAAATATATTTATTGGCATATAGGGGTTTCATTACTACTAAGCATTACGATTCTTTATAAGCAGTACAGGCAATATATCTCTGCTCAAGAACAGTAATAAACAATAGTTATTTAAACGGGCTCGTATTACTGAACCACCAATTGCAGGGTCTGTACCCATTTCCCATAATTCACTTCAACATAATAAATTCCGGAAGGTAAGCCTGCAACCACCATTTTTGTTCGCTGTTGCTGCGTTTTAATCCGTCTGTATTCTGCTCCGTTGCTGCCAATGATCCTGATATACACTTCATTCCTTGGCATATATTCCAGATCTATCCAAACTTCACTGTGCGCCGGATTCGGGAAAATGCTGAAATTGAAATCTGATACCCGATGAACCAGACTGGTATCAGAACAACCGTACTGGTTAACAGCTACCACGTTGTAGTTGCCAGGCAGAAGCGGATAATGGGTACTGGTTGTAGCTCCGGCGATGGGTGAATTATTCAACAGCCATTGATAATTTTCAACTGCAGGGGTATTCAGTGCTATTCCGTTTTTACTGATGACGGGTTTAAGCGGATTATCATGGATTGTTACCGTTAACCTGGCCCTTTCACTTTCACAGCCATTTGCATTTACTTCAGAAACATAATAGCTCATCATTTTTACACTATCCGATGATGGTACCGGCGGAGTTAACGAGCCTGTTCCGCCCAACTGCTGTGTATACCATTTCAGCGAATTACCTGTTAAGGGTATTGATGCGGTAAGCGGCTGAGTAGTTACGTTTTTGCAATAAGAAATATCTTTTACAACAGGTATTTTAGTTGAACAAACCGCAAATCCGTAAGAGGTATACAATCCTCTTCCAAATGTAGCAGCAACCACCTGCTGATCTGAATTTCTGATCTGCAGCATATCTGTTCGCACGTTTGCAAACCCATTATTGGACAAAGCCCAGATGGGATTAACCGCACTAAAATTAGTAGTGCCGTAAATACCCAGTTCTGTAGCCAGTATTACTTCGTTCAATCTGTTATTGGGATTAAATAGCGACCACCTTACCGGTATATCCGGAATATTTCCTTTCTTGTTTTCCCAGGTAAGTCCTCCATTTTTGGTATACCAGATTTTCTCTACCCCATAGTTGAAATAAGTAACCAACAGTTCGTCTTCGCTGGCACCTACCTCGATACAGGAAATTGATCCGATCGGAAGATTTCCTGGCATCAATTCAACACTATATGTTTGTTTATCTGCGTTTTTTATTTTGTACAACATACCGGAAGAGGTACCTGCAAAAACAGTAGAGGAACCTTTTGAATAAGGAGATAATCTCATAGCGGTTATATTAAAGGATGTGCCTTTCACTATGATGGAATCTATCACAGGATTAAACTTACCGGGCGTATCTGATCTTTCAACAATTTTTATCCGGTACAAGCTGACTTGTATTTTTTTAGCATCAGCATATTTATAAGTATAGAGCATGTTGAGACTATCATCATAACAGGCAATATTGATGAACGATCCGGAAGTATCGTCTGCTAAAAGTTTCTGTGCCTGTTCATAACCTCCTGTTTCGGTGGTATGAATACCATAAACATTCTGTATATAAGACACAATCTGGTATCTTGGATTTTTCTGATTGATAAACGTATATCCACCGTCCCCACCATATATGTCAGTCGTTTTATCAAATCTAGGTAAAGTAAAACGCTGCGTACCATTGTCCTGTGAGCCCGCCAGATAATAGTCCTTTCCTGCTTCAGGGTGTATGGCCACCGTATAAAATTGAGTTACATTATAGTTTTTGTTTCTGGCATCAATTACTGCATTGCTATCTGCTTTTAAGATGTTGGCACTGTAAAACACTCCTCCATCCGTACCAAAAATCACCGTATCTGAACTGCCTGATTTATAAACTATAGCATGCTGGTCTGCATGAACAATAGAGCACTTCAGCCAATCCATGTGGGGATTTTCGGACCACCTTGAAATCTGTTTCCAGGTATTTCCCGCGTCTTTGGTCATATAGAGATCTACCCCACCAACAATCACTACCCTGGGATTATTGGGGTCTACTTTTATCACCTGATCATACTCTGCCTGGCCATTGGTGAAATCATTTTTTGGGTTAGTACTTACTTCTGCAGAACGGGGAAGTTTGCATGTATCCCAGGTTTTGCCGCCATCCACCGTTTTTCTGATAGAATGCACATATCTTTCATTTTCAATAAAGGAATATACATAGTTGGCATCGGAAGGAGCTGTTGCAACACTTACTCTGCCTGAGCCTAGTTTAACGTTTGCAGAGTCTGAAACCTTCCAGACAGAATCCTGATCATTGTACACCAATACATACCCGCCTCCCCGATTAGTGAAATCTCCATATGTTTCACTTTTGCCATAAGGACTTGCTTTGGTACCAAGCCATAAACGGTTATCTTTTCCGATAGATAAAGATGCCGCTCCATAATTTACATCCGTACCAGTAATATCCGGTAACACCTGCTTCCAGGTTCGTCCTGAATCCAACGATCTTTGTAAGCCCGCATTTTCAAAACCGATATTTAAATCATAATTTGTACTCGCATCAATAGCTGCATAAATAACCGATTTCCCGGATTCATTTCTAACAACCAGGTCGTTGGTATATTTAAACTGAACTGTTGATGGCAACTGCTCCCAGGTTACTCCGCCATTAATCGTCTTCCAGATTCCCGCACCTACCGAACTGTTTACTTCAAAACCTTCACCCGTTCCTACATATGCAATTTTGGGGTTAATCGGATCAAATGCAATACAGGTTACGGCAAGACTGCTCCACACATCACTGATTTTTTTCCAGGAAGAGGCAGAATCGGTAATATCATCATTGTACCAAAGCCCCCCGGTAACACCTCCTGCCCAAACTTTTTTCTTCAATGGATCATTCGGATCCCATACCAGGGCCCGGGTTCTTCCACCTATATTATTAGGCCCTCTTTCTACCCAGTTTTTATAGGGCTCTGTACCAGTACCTGGAATACTTAAACTTCTGATTTGTGCTTCTTTTCGAGCAGCTTCATTTTGCCGGATGATTGCTGGTAACAATTCCGGAGTTGGCCTTTTTAGCAATGGATTCATGGTTCTCATATAATCCTGCTGCCATGCACGGTTGGGGCCGCTTGTTTTATTGTGTGTACCTGCATCTTTCCCAACGGCTCTCACTGCATTGCGCACAAAGGGATGGTTCGCATAATACTCTTCGTAGGCCTTTCGCTCTGCCTCCAGTTGCTCATTTACTGTTCCGCCGGATACCAGCAGGCTGATTTTTTCATTCACCTGCCTCAAGGAGGTGGCTTTTTTTTGCACCACTGCAGGGAGCTTCAATCGGGTTATTTGCCTGCTCCGTGGGGGAGTTTTGGAAATCTTGTTTTGGGGTTCTTTAAGGGCAGAACTGCTTTCTGTTGCCCGGAACACAGCTATACCGCCCAAAAATACAATGACAATAAAAAAAGCAATGAGTTTTTGTGTTGGCTTCATAATACCGTATTGGACCTTACAGAATAATTCTGTCTCTAAAGGTACTCCGCCTTTTTGGCCCTATAAATGATGAAAATCATGGATTTTCAATGGTATATTTTAGTACCTTAATTTAGACCACCCGATCTTCCAGTTCCTTTCTGGCTTTCGCCACCATATCCTGGATCACCTGATCCAGATCATTTAATTCATCGGACATATGGCTAATGAGCTGTTCTTTTTCTTCATAACTCAACTGAATGTCTTTTTGTGCTATTAAATTGATGATCCCTTTCATATTAGCTACGGGAGCACGAAGCAGGTGGGAGCTGTCCCAGGCAAGTTCATCCAGTCGCTGTATATATTTTTCCTGAAGATGGGTCATTCGCTTTTTATCGTCAATGGAATTGGCTCCCACAGATACTCCTTTCAGCTTACCAATTTCATCGTAATGTGCCCGTAAAACTGATATGCAACCAGGTAAACCCACTTTTGTTGTGCAGCTGAAACTTTTCTTCAACCTGTACCGTTTCTCCCTGAAGACATCGGTCGAACCATTGTTGAAAAACTTTGGCTGAAGCCGGATCGAGGTGTCTTCTGAAATCGGGATTCCCCATATAGCAATGTTCTTGTAAAGAGCCAGGATGTGGAGCCCAGCAAATACAGGAAGGGGGCAGGAACGCGCAAAAAATGCGGGTATTCGTAAAAAATGGCTCCCAACATGGCAGTCATATTGGAAACCGAGAGCAAAAACATCGGTAACTTTTGCTTGCCTTTAGCCAATATGATGATTGTTTCAACTCCAGAAATGAAAAATTTTTATCCAATTCTTACGGAGGTCATTGTCAGCGAACCTCCCACAGCTTTGTCGTTGAAGAAAGAAACCTCTTCGTTCCTGTCCTGTAGGGCCAGGGTATATACCAATGGCAAATAGTGTTCTGGAGTAGGAACAGCCAGTATTGCTTCTTTCCCCAGTCGTTGATAATGGATCAGGTCTTTGTGGTTACCTTCTGAAATCAATGTTTTAAACCGGTCGTTCATCTGCAACGCCCAATCGTACCCGTACTCCGGTTCATTCAATCTGCTCCATGCTACCATACGCAGATTATGTACCATGTTTCCACTACCAATAATCAACACACGTTTTTTACGCAGTGCATATATCTCCTTTGCCAGGTCGTAGTGATACTGAGCATCTTTAGTATAATCGATGCTTACCTGTAAAACAGGAATATTGGCCTCCGGGTACATATGCCTTACAATAGTCCAGGTGCCGTGATCCAATCCCCAATCGTGAGACAATACCACATCGGTTGTATGAATCATGGAAGCAGTTTCTTTTGCCAGGGCAGGATTGCCGGGAGCAGGGTACTGAACCCGAAATAGTTCTTCCGGGAAACCGCCAAAATCATGTATGGTTGGCGGAAAATCCATGGAGGTAATTTGAGTGCCCCTTGTAAACCAATGTGCGGATACAACCAGCACAGCCTGGGGTACTGGAATTTCTTTTGCCATTACTGCCCACCGTCTGCTGAACTCGTTGTCCTCAATTCCATTTATTGGAGAACCGTGGCCTATAAACAATACCGGCATAAGACCTTCGCCGGGCTTCAGGTTCCCGGTAAATTGTTTAAAACTGCTCAATGTATGTATTCCTGTTGTCATTGTTGCTCATGTAATGAGTTGAATAAACCTGCTCCACTGCATTAGTAGTTCATGTTTACATCACAAAATTAAGCAAACAACAAGGGGATTGCATTGAGCGAAAACAAGAAATATCATTGATTTAAATCAACTACTTTCTCATAACAATCTTCTTTCTGATCATGCTAGCGTTGAAGCAGCAAGTTTTCCGGTGAAGGCAAGCAAACGCTAAGGAAATTGTTTTACAGTGCTTTAGGATACATCCGGGCAAAATTGCGATACATTTTCTCAACCTGCACTGATATTCAATATTTAAGAATATCAGCCAAATAAAAGACCCCCTAAAAAAGGGGGTCTGCGTTTCAAGATGGATTGCATTCTTTAAAAAAGGACATTAACAACGCGTAACCAAACTTATTTAAGGGTCCTCATATAATTGATGATAGACCAGATTTCATCTGCGTCAGGAATTTTTTTCTTGAAGGATGGCATATCTTTTCTTCCTTCTGCTGTTTTATAAAACAAAGAACCGTCTGTTTGAGACTGGAATGCAGAAGTGGTGAAATCGCCACATTCGGTATCCAGCTGAGCGGCTTTAGGTCCGTCTCCTTTTCCTTTGGTACCATGACAAGATTTACAGTGCTGAGTATACAGTGTTTTACCTTCAGCAACAGATGCTGCATTACCTTTTAAGGGATTTACTTTATTTTTTTGAGCATCCGGAACAGGCCATGGTTTTGCCTGATTAAAAGCAGTGAAAGCAAAAGAGGTTACTACAAAAAGTACCGCACCCAGCATCATTAGTTTCATTTTCATTGTCTGAATTTTTTAATTATTGAATTGGTTTTATAAGTTACGAAATTTCCGGGGTATTATGCGGCTCTTCTTTCCTGAGTCTGATCAGTTCATAAATAATTACTATATAGTGCCCCCAAACAATGGTCACCAATATAGTGAATGTAATTACCATCCAAAGTGGTGGCCGGTTGCTCCATAAAGCTCTTGGTGCACGAATATTGGCATCTGAAACTGTGGTTCCCCAGGGTTGTTCAACAGCAGCTTCCAGATTGCCATACAACTCATTTTCATCCAGCCGTGCGATCAATGTAATATTGTGTTTGGCATCACCTGGCAGATGTGCCGGAACTTCTATAGACGCCTCACCTGCTGCATCGGTTGTGCCTTCTCCGATTTTCAAAGGAAAGAAACTACGTTTTACATATAACCCCAATGCAGCTTCCGGTACGGGTGTTTCAATTCCTGTACTGATATCTACCAATCGGGCCTGAATGGTGTAAACTGAATCAACCATTACAGGATGGACTGTGAGCAATGCCCGCTTTACTGCCACTTCTGATTCGGCAGGTTCCATTTGTTTATTGCCGGTATAAATTGCTTTCAGGGATACTTTGCCTTCGGCATCCGCAATCAGAGAATCCGCATTTATATTGATTACCGCTTTGCCATTTCGGTCGGTAATACTATGCCCAAGATTAATTTCGCCTGCAGGAGTCACATGCACTATGCTTACTTTGAGCAATGGCAGTTTATAAAACACGCCATTCACTTTGGCCTGCATCTTTACTTTACAATCGATGGTACGGTCTGCTTTCTGCACTGGAATCAGTTCCAGGGAAGGGGAAATCAGTTCAGGCGCAGTGGCGGCAACGGTTTCGGTTAATGCGGGAGCAGTACTGTCTGTCTGCGCCTGCACACCTGTTGCAAAAAGTAATACCGGAAGAAGTACCAGGCTAAGCTTTAGCAAATTACCGGCTTGCATTTTATTCAATGTATATGTAAGAATATTTTTCATAAACAATATTTTTCCGGGAGCATTAATTTTCTTTTACGGGTACTGAAGTATCATCGGCAGTTTTTTCCTTATCCCCGAATTCTGATATCGGAATAATGGTAACAAACTTCGATAGCAGGGTAAATAGTAAAAAGAAGGTGGCAATACCGGCAAATGTCAGCGCCCATTCAACCCAGGTTGCTGAGTACTTGATATACTCCGGCCTGGTATCCTGCATTGGAAGCAATGTTGATTCCAGTGTAGGAACAATAATCAGGTACCGTTTTACCCAAAGTGCAATAACCATGAAGAAAGAAGCAATTGTGATTAAGCCCGGTTTCCTGGTGAACGGTATAGCTACAACTAAAATCGGAAGTATTATGCCGGCTATATTGGTGAACAGAAACCAGCCACCATAATATTCCAGTGTAAATAATTTCTCAATCACTTCATTGTCCCATTTTGCAGATCCAAACCACGCAGTCAGGTATTCTGAAAAAGTAAAATACCCATATGCAGCTCCCAGTACCATCATTATATACCCCAGGTATACAAAATGCTTATCTGTTAGCAGGCTGTTGAGTTTATACATTTTCCGGTACACCCACATAGCCATGATCAAAACTCCGGTGCCAGAATAAATGGCTGCAAGCACAAAGTAGGGTCCGAAAATTGAACTGTGCCATCCCGGCCGCAACGTCATACCAAAAATCCAGGAAAGAACAGAGTGTACAATGATAGCGAGCGGAATAATCATAATGGCCATCAGGTCGGTAGAGATTTTAATGTGTCTTTTCTGACTGGGCGTTCCCCTGTAACCGATCGCGAGTATGTTATATAATTTTTGTTTCCATTTGGGAATATTCAGTTTGGCATCCCTGTATATGGCAAAGTCCTTAATTAATGCCAGGTAGAGAAATATGACACTACCGGTAAAATAAGTAGTAATAGCCAACACATCCCAGGTAATGGGAGACTGTAGTCTTGGATAAAGAAAAAGATGATGCAGCCGATCCAGCCTTCCCACACACAACAGGATAAAAACAGGTCCGATCATGGTAGCTATTACCGTAATCATTTCTGCAATCCGGATAATTGGCTTGCGCCATTCAACGTGAAGTATATGTAGCAGACCAGAGATAACTGCGCCGGCATAACTGATGCCGATAAAGAAAATAAAATTAGCAATATATAATCCCCACACCACATTATCTCTCATCCCCGTAACAACGTGCCCATCTGCTACCTGCAGATACAATGCATATCCACCTACAAGAATCCACAAAAGAAAGAAAATAGTCCAGCCCCAAGTCTTCTTTCCATAGTTTTCGATAACCGGTTTTTGCTTTTCAAAAATGTCTTTTTGATATTGATTGAGTTCCATAATAATTGATGTTCGTTATTTAAACTAAACCCCGCATTGCATTTATTCAGCGCCGCCCTCCATTACATCTTTGAATCTCTCTTTAAGTTGATCAGGAAGATTTTCATATCCCCGCTCAACAGGAAACTGGCGGTCTTTGGGAGGCAGATAATAAACACGAGGCTTGGTACCCAATTCTTCCTGGAACCGGTAGGCAGCTCTGTCTTTAATGAGTTGGGTAAAGCTTACTGTTTCATCACCATTAGACACGGTATCTTCATTTTCATCACCAAAATAAAACACACCATTCGGGCATGCTTCCACACATGGCGGAAGTAATCCTTCTCTGGATCTGTCCGGGCAGAAATCACATTTCTCTACGGTACCAACGCGGGCAGGAATTCCTGTTTCGGGAGAATACTGCTGATTAGCGATAGCCTCGGGCATAACAGGATCTGTCCAGTTGAATACTCTGGTAGAATACGGGCAGGCTGCCATACAGAACTTACAGCCAATGCAGCGTTCATTATCAATTAAAACGAGTCCGTCCTGTCTTTTAAAGGTTGCGTCTACAGGACAAACTTTAACACATGGAGGGTTGTCGCAGTGAAAGCATTGTTTAGGAAACCAGTAAGGAGCTGCCTTATCGCTGTCTTTCATCAATTTTACGGTGAGCCACTCTGTTTCCTCAGGTCTGTAATGCCATTTCTGACAGGCAGATACGCATTTTCGGGCATTCTTACATCTGGAGAGATCCACCACCATTACAAACTTTTTGCCTGCCATTCCTTCTCTGGCCTCCAGCTTAGAAACGATTGCCATATGTTCCTGGTGATTCAGGTAGGCCGAATCAATCTCTACAATTTCCCCTTCGGGCGAAAGCAGTTTCACCTTCTCCCCAATGGGCTGTACGGGCTGTTTAGAAGAACAGGAACAGGCCAGGCTACCACAGGCTGCGGTTGCAATACCTACAATGGCGGCTGTTTTTATAAAATCCCGTCTGCTGTTATCATTAATTTCCTCTTGTTGTTTCATTATGCAGATTTGAATAGGATCAACGATTATTTTTCTTTGGAAGGGTTATTCATCCATTGATAAATTTCCTGATTGCTGGATTTTTTCTTTTTGGAAGCTGCCTCCAGAATTGATTTCTCAACCTCAACGAGCCTGCCATCTGCTGTCAGCATTTTTACCATCTCGGGATTCCCCTTACCATCAGTTGAAGTGTTGGCACCTTTTCCGGGCACCAATAAAGACAGGAAGCCCCTGCGGCTCCTGTCTTTCTGGTTATTATTTTCCATTAGAATACTGTTTTAGAAATTCCACAATCTGGTTATGTTGAAGCCAATCACAAAATGACCAACGGTATAATCATTCTGATTAAACATGTGGTTGTGCTGAGGAAGTGAATAACGATAATTTCCTACAAACACCTGGAAGCCGTGACCACTCGAGTTCATATCCAGTCCCAGACTCAGGTTCGGACGTGGGTTATTCATGGGATGCTGGGTCAGCGGTTGATCATAATTGACCATGATCGCAGTTTTTGGTGAAATTTTGTAACGGCCGCTCAGTGAAAAAGACAAATGATCATTCTTCATTGTTGGCTGGATCACATTATTTACATCGTAATAGCCTTCCACATTATTAAAGTGTGTGTAATTAAAGGCTGCCTGTGCGGAAAAAGCATCACAGAATTTTCTGGCCACCATAATCTGGTTGAAGAAACTAAACCGGTCGGATGTGTTGATGATTGGCAATGACAAGCTTTTTGCCCTGGTATCCATTGCGGCATTTCCATAATAAGTAACAGATACCGGCATGCTATTATCGGTTTTCTGCTTTAAGATGGCATACTTTGCGTTGAAGTCTACCAGCATATTATAATTATTCGCCCCAAAACCTATCTGAAAATCCTTAAAAGGAACATAGCTAAACCCTAAACGCATATTAGCTGCCGCAAAAATGCCGAACAAATCCTTAAAGCCTTTGTCTACTGTTCCGAAACGGTGATTAATTGCAAACTCAAAAGTTCCTTTGATAGGCACCATCACAGTTTGATTATCAATCATCAGGTTGCCGCCGAATGTATTCTTTGTATAAGATACTTTTTTTACCACGGGTGCAACATTCTCCGTAGAATCCTGCGCCATTAGTCCGTTTCCGGTTATTACTGTGCAAACCAGCAGCAGCATGAATACGCGGGAACCAGTTAACAACAGATGAATATTTCTTTTTTTCATTGTAATTGATTTAATTGTTTTTGGCACCTTGTTTAATCCATGCATAAATTTTTGCATTGATTTCAGGGTCGGGCCCTGCACCAACAGGCATTACAGGTGATTTTTTACCATTCAACCATAGCATTAACAAGCTGTTGTCCGGATCTGTTGCTTTCAGGTAGTTCCCCGTAGAAAGTGAGGCAAAAGCGTTAGCAGCTGTGAGGGTTGGCGCTTTCCCGCCTGCGGCATGGCATCCACTTGCATTACAACTTTTCTCAAAAATAGGAATGATGTCTTTTTTGAAACTCATTTCAGTAGTAATGGAATTACCAGGGTTTTCAACGATCGTAACCGTTTTATAACAACCGGATAGTGCAAAGATGATTATGGTAACCAACCCGGATAATATTGCTGTTTTTTTTGTGAACATGATATTTTGTTTTAAGTAAAACAGTCAGTTACCTTTTATTTCTGGAATTTCAACAACAGTCCTGGATGAATTCCGTGCTGGTTATTACATCTGTTCCAGAAAGCCACACCAAATGGTTGATCATTTAAACCGGTGAAATCAATATCCTGATTCAAGACATCTGTTGTTTTCAATGCACGTTTATATTCATATATCCAGCCAGAGCCGGTATATACTGCAGACATAGAAATATCAGCACGACCGCGTAATACCGGGGCTACGATATTTCCAGGGAAACATTTGCTTCCAAGTTCAGCAGTTGCTGATGTGCCCAGGCGTTGGTAATCTGTACCAACGGTAGGATCAATTGTACCTCCATCATAGGTTAATACACCGGTAGAGCTTACAGCAGTAACCTTTTTGGCAACACCGGAAAGTGTATCAGCTGCTTTGATGAAATCGACAGCAGCATTCGGGATGATCCATTTTGGAACAGCAACTGAAGTACCGGTGCCGTCCAGTTTAAGGTTTTGAGTATTGGCAATAGATCCCTGAGTTGCATCAGCAGTATAACTTGGACGGAATGGCCAGGTTGCAGATTTGTTACCATCCAGTACCAGGTCATCAAAGTGACGGCCGTTTCCATTACCACCTGTTACAGCTGTATAAGTAGGTCCGCCGGCCCAGTCCTGATAGTTATCGTCCATATTGCCGAATGCAAATCCTCTGTTGGGGTGCAACCACCACATATCAATTTTTTCATTAACACCATTGGTATAGTGGTTTCCGCCAGTACCAGGGCTCATTGCGGCAGGGGTTTTTGAATAGTCCATATAAGGGCCAAACACGTGACAGGAAGCATAGCAGGTTTGGGTACTAAACTTAGCGGTGGAATTATCTACATTCCAAAGCATGGAAAATTTATCTTCTCCGAATCCGATTCTGGTCATTACCCCATTGGCGTCAAAGCTTTTGGAAGTTCCTTCTTTTGCCCAAAGCTTGGTGGTGGGATTAAAATACCATGGAGCAGATTTAATACTCTTGTCGTTATCTCTGATCTCGGCAAGGAAATAAATGTTCTGGCCATCGTACATGGAACGAAGTGTTCCTGTATACATTTCACCAATATATCCGGTGAATAAGTTGCTTCCGGGATCGGGTACAGTAGCAGCCAGATTCACCTTGGTTGCATTGTCCCAAATGGCATCAATGGTTCCGTCTATTGTAGGAGCAGTTGATGTTTTGTAAGAGAGTAATTCATTGGAACTAGCGGAAGTTACCGGTGCTACAACCTGGGCATTTTTTGTGCAATACACAAAAAGCAGACCAAAGGAAACGAACAGAAAAAGTGTTAGTGAGGTTTTCATATTTAACTGATTTTTGTTAATACATATTTGTTTGACAAAATTGTGACATTAAACCAGGGGGTTCAATGTCACACATCAGACAGTATTATGACTTTAATCATATTTTAAACCCTATTTTATCACTATTGTAAACCAGAATCACTATTTATGGCTGTTTCCAAATAGTCTGTTTATTAGTGGTCGCTGTTAATTGGTGGCAATAAAAAACATAACTGCTTGAAAACCTGCACGTTACTACTAAATATGCAAGGAGATGGATACGGTGAGGCAGATGTAAAAAACCGGAGTCGTACTATAGTAAATGAATACATTCCTCGGCCAGACCAAAGCTCAGGGTCATTCCCGCACCCCCTAATCCGTTTAAGATGTACACATACTCGGAAGGATGTAGGAATAAATGGGTTTCTCCATTGGTCATTTTGGGGTAAATACCGTTCCAGGAATGGCTCAGTTTCCAGTCTGTGATCGCCGCAAACTGTCGCAGGTAATGCAAAATCATTTGATTGATTTCTGCGCTGTCGAAAGGATCATGGGTTAATCCATATTCGTGTGAATCGCCCACGGTTAATTCGCCGGAATGATGTTGCGATACCATTACATGTATACCGTAGCGAAGGTAACTGTTCATTTCATTCTGATACCGTTGTGCTAATGCATTAAGTGAAGGAGCCGCCTTAAAACTTTGATAATGGATCAGGGAAAGCCCGCCACAAAGGGATGCACCGAGATCATAATCCGGAAGATTACTGGTAAAGCGCATCATCTGCAGTTTGCATTTGGTTATTTCTATACCTGCAAACAAATCCGGATACAGGGTTTCAAAATCTGCGCCGCTGCAAACAAAAATCAGATCTGCTTCTATCCAGGCACTGCCGTCGTATACCCGATTCTTTTCTATGGCGCTGACGGCTTTGCCCCAAATGAAAGCAACATCCAGAAATTCCAACAGGTATGCTGCAATATTTGCGATGGCAACGCGGGGATCCACAATCATTTCAGAAGCACTGTATAATCCGCCTATTAAATTGTCTGGATTCGTAGCCCCGGATTTTTCCTGTACCCCTTTTTTATCCAGCAATTCCACCTCTCTTCCTTCGGCCTTAAATATCTCATACAACTCTTGCAACACGATCCATTCGTCTTTATAATAAGCAGCATGTACACTTCCGGATTCTCTATAGGCCAGTCCGGTACTGTCTGCTATATCTTTCCAGATCATTTTGCTTCTTTCAGCTCTGCTGAGCAAGGCTCCTGCGGGTTGACCAATTGGCCATACCATGCCAAAGTTCCGCACAGATGCACCAACCGCCTTACCCGTTCTTTCTATCACGGTAACAGCGTATCCTTTTAAACTCAATGCACGGGCTGTTGCAAGCCCTACAATACCAGCGCCTATAACAATTGCCTTCTGTTTCATAAATAAGGTTGGGGGTTGATGTAACCGTTGTTGGATTTATATAATTTCTGATGAATCTGAACTGTATAAAATATCAGCACAATACCCGCAAGGGATGCGGTATAAAAGAGATTAGAAAAAAAAACACTCCAGCTGTATTCGATCGTAACAAATTCTTTGATCAGCAGCACCAAAACCGTTCCCAAATAACCAAAAGCATCTGCGATATACATTACAAACCCAACATTTGCCTTTAATTCATATACAGCGAGAAACCTTTCAAAATAAAGACAGTTAAATGGCAAATAAGCAAGGTAGAGCCCTGTGGTTGCAGACAACATCCATACCAATGGGTTGATGTACTGCATATTGAATAATAAGGTGGATACAAAGGAAAGCAACAAGCCCGCGATGATCAGGTAATGCGTTCGGATAAAAGCCAGGTAGTTATTTCTGATCAGAAAGAAGCCTCCAATAATAAAAAGCACCAGCAGCGACATGATGGTGCTGGTTTGGGCGAAAATGCCTGCATGTGTATAGCCTGTTTCCAGCCAGAGCTCATTGGCAAAGTCTTCACAGAAATCTCTCACAATGGTGAATGTTGCATAGCTGATCACAACAGGAACAATAGCATACCCAAATTGCTTCAGGAAGTCATTTCTTTCTTTTCCTGTCATAGGTTTACGAATATTCCTTCTTGCAATATCTGCTTCGGATGGTGGTGGCATCAGGCCCAGCAACCACACTGCAATAATCAATGGTACCAGAAAAAAAGCACCTGCGGTAAAAGGCATCCACCATTCGGAAACCTGTAGGTTAACCAGCAACCATTTTCCAACCGTTTTAGCCAGGCCGGAAGCAAATATGAAACTGGTAGCCAGAAAGGCTCCCATAATTTCAGTAGTTCTTCTTCCCTCCAGCAAACCGAAAATCAGTCCGAATATCATCCCCAGCGGAAGCCCGTTGATAAACAGGCATATCAGATTATAAGGCGCAGGAATGATGGCAAACAACAGTAAAGAAACCCACGCAATACCTATGAACAGCAGGATATAAAAGACCCGTTTTTCGGGCTTCATACCGGAAATAAAGCGGATGCCCAGGAATTTACTGATCATGTACCCCAGTACCTGCGCAATCACGAGGCATACTTTGTAGGAGATACCAAGCACATACATATCTGTATATAATCCAACTGTGAATGGTTTTCTGAAACCATACATGCAGGAATAAGCCACAAATGAAG
Organism: Sediminibacterium sp.; assembly: GCA_028687975.1. Classification (GTDB taxonomy): domain Bacteria; phylum Bacteroidota; class Bacteroidia; order Chitinophagales; family Chitinophagaceae; genus Sediminibacterium. The sequence goes on along the minus strand of JAQTZD010000002.1, from coordinate 47,253 downwards.
CAAAGGAAGCATAGGCAACAAAAAGCATGGAAGAGCTGTTTAGCTTCCTTCCGATCTTTCTGTGATGCTTTATCAGTTTGTGTTCACCCATATTACCGGACAAGTATTGAAAGAAGTTCAGGAAGCGATCCGATTACAAAGTCGGGATTGGCCTGCTGCAATTGTTCCAAATTATGTGCGCCGGTGGTGATACCAGTCACCAATCCGCACAGTGCATTTCTTCCTTCCTCAATATCGATGGTGGAATCACCTACTTTAACTACTTCAGCAGTGTCTGTTACATGAAAATGTTCCATCGCCAACCGGATCATGTCGGGGGCAGGTCGTCCATGCACCACATCACTTGCTGTAACAAGCAGATCAATTTCCTTGCCCACCTTCCAATTCAGTTTTTGGATCAATGTATTTGCAGTAAAGGAATCGTATCCCGTATTCAGCACAACAAGTATTCCGTGTGCTTTCAATTCTCTGAAAACTGCATCTGCACCGGGCTGAGGTTGTATAGCTGCAAACTGATAAGCACCAGTCAGATTCTGCAGAAAATGAGCATATATTTCATCAATACCGGTTTCTGGCAATGGCACCTGCAACTGGTGCAGCACATCCTCAATGGCTTTTCTTTTTTCCTTTCCGGCCCCATGGACAAGTACCTCCTCCAGCGAGCAGTCCACTCCCGCCTTTTGCAGAGACAAATGCAGGGTTTTGTAAACAAGATTATCTTCGTCTACGGTGGTTCCCGCCATGTCAAATACAACCATTTTATACCTGCTGTTCATGCGCTTTCCCGTTGTTTGTCAAATGATTCATGATGAGTGTTCTATACTTGTTCAGGTTCTCCGGAAGCGGCATATGCTCCATCTTGGCCATTTCATCTATTCTGCGAACGGCAATAATATCCTTGAACCATTCCAGCTGTTCAAAGGCGGTCGCTTCTTCTGCAGACATCGGACCGCCCTGAAATTCCAGTGTTCTTTTACTGGCTTCAGACAAAGCATCATTGTATTCTTTGTATTTAAAACACAAATACCTTTTTGCAGGAACATGGTTGGCTACTGCATCAATGATTCTCTGAGAAAACCCAAACGACTGCAGGTAAGCTGATCCGGTTGTTTCATGATCAATTACCCCAAAACCATCCATATCATTCTCTTCCGATGTTTCTACACAAACATGGCCTATATCGTGCAGGAGAGCAGCCAAAACGATCTCTTCATCCAGCTGTTGTTCTTCTGCAATCATGGCGCTTTGAACCATATGTTCCAGTTTGGTTACCGGCTCACCAATGTATTCGGAGCCACCATGGGATTCCAGCAGGCCAATAATCTGGTCGGCAATAGCTTGTGGATTCATATAAAAAGCACTTTATTTTTTACCTGATTGTTCTCCCTGTTGCCTGTAATGTTCTTTACGCATATCGTCTTCATGATCCATAGCAGGGCCTTTCATGATTTTACGCCAGTCGATAGTCCGGTTGTATTTTTTCATCGCCTTCTCCGGATCAAAAACCCGAAGATCAGATTGCTCCAGTGTGTAAGGTGTATAATCCGGCTTATCGGTAAAGAAATCCTGCAACAGCGTAGCTGTAACATCATACTGATTTACATAAGGCACATTCAGCACATTATAGATAGTCTTAAGTATGGCTCCAAAATTGGCATGCGTATGGCTTACATAGTTCTTCTTTACATAAGGACCTGCCATCATTAGTACAGAACGGTGGGCATCTATATGATCTACTCCTCCCTGCGGATCATCTTCCGTCACAACCACCAGCATATTTTTCCAGTACTTTGTTCTGGAAAGAAAATGCAGTATTCTGCCCAGCGCCAGATCATTATCCGCCATATAAGACTGCGGGTAAGGGTAACCGTCTTTCGGGCGTACTTTTGTACCATGATCATTCGGCAACATTACAGAAACCAGAGATGGCATTTTCTCTTTGCCATTGATCCACTTTTTGGTGAATTCGGATTCAAACTGGTCCATCCTGAACTGATCAGGAATATTCATATTAAATCCGGCAAAATTATGACTGGTATGTGGGTGTAATGCTTTTTGCATAGGAACCATAACACCGTGAGCGGCACCAGTTAATGTATCGCTCCACGCTTCCCTCACATGTGCCGTTTCATTGCCCTGTCCGAAATTGTAGAATTGTTTTTTGCTTCTTTCCAGCGCCTCCCACAAACCTCCGATTTCTGCAAAGTCTTCCGGATCAATGCTACCGGTAGATCCGGGATGCCTTCTTCCCGGTGCCGTAGAGAATAATTTAGCAGTTTTACTTACATCGGAATTGGCTTCCACCCACTCGTTGGGTATCACCCCCATCATCCAGTGATGGCCATGTATGGAGGCATCACTGTCGCAGTAAAAATTATCGCTGATGGCAAACTGTTTTGCAGCTTTGATGTGATTGGGTGAAATTTTAAGCCCGGGAAACTGGCCGCGAAGTGAGTCGTTGGGCAAAGTATATTCGCAGTTAACACCATACCTGGCCAATGTACTGTCTCCCTTTCCTCCTTTCAGTTGTCCGAATATTTCATCATAGGTTCTGTTCTCCTTGGTAACATAGACCACGTATTTGATCGGGCTTTCCCTTAAACCCGGCAATGCGGGCAAGGGATTTTTGGGATCATCCGTTATGGTTTCCTGAATGAATGTATTGGCAATGGTCTGTTCAGTATATTTTTTTAATTCAGCTGCATCGGGCAAACTGATTTTCTGAAAACTGCCCAATTGTATGTCTCCTATATAAGTTCCCTGCTCAGGACGTACAAAATCAGCACCGCCATTCGGGCCTGCCCCAAGTCCGCGACAGGTAATGACGTATAACTCCTTTTCGTTGGCAGAGAGTTTTACCCGGGTTGGCCCCCAACCTGTCGGTATCAGTCCTTTCGTTGTTTTAGTAGTCACATCCACGACCGCTACTGCATTAAATCCCAGCAACGCTACATAAAGGGTCTTTTCATCTTTACTAAGCGTAATACCAAATGGCAGAAGTCCGCGAAACTGATTGATCCTGCTGTCTGTTTTCAGCTGAATATGATCCACAATTTTATTTTGGGCATAATCGATCACAGAAATATTATCGTTTGTAGCATTGGTGATATAGGCGTATTTTTTTCCGACTGCGATGGAATTGGGACTGGCACCACCAACCACTTCTGCATCTTCAATCATCTCTCCTACTAAAAGACCTGTTTTGTACTTATTGGTTACCTGGTTGGTAGCAATATCCACTGTAAAAACGCTCATAGCCTCCGGCGAATTCGGGTCACCTAATCCGGGAATCTTTTTACCATCAACGGTTGTTCCCTCTATTGATTCTTTTGTTCCGTTTCCATAAGGATGCCAGGAGATCATCATTGAATCATAGTTGGCAGGGGTTGCGCCGGTTATCAGCGGATAACTATACATACCAACGTTGGCCACAAATGCGGTTTTACCATCGGGGCTGAGCGCCAATCCGAATGGCTGTCTGCCAACGTTTACAGACGAAGAAATCCTTCGCTGACTCAATGCGATCCTAACCAGTCTGAAATTAGCCCTGTCCAATACCAACAGCTCTTCTGAGTCTTCTTTCAGCAAAAGATCCGAAGTAAAGCTGTCGTTGTACTGAACGCCGTTTACGGTGGTATTCAGAGAAATTGAATCCAGTTTAACAAACCGTTCAATATCATAAACAATTACGGCTCCGTTATCGCCTCCGCTCAGGTACACCGTTTTGGAATCCTTAGCAAAGGCAACACCCAGAAATGATCCGTTGGGCAATGGATTAGAAATGGTTTTTTGATAATCCGGCACTCTGGTACTTTTCATAGCAACAAGGTCTATAATGGTGAAAACTCCATTGTGAATGGTAATGGCTTTTTTCCCGTCGGGAGATATACTCATTCCAAAAGGATCGTGGCTGATGCGAATCATTTCACCGGCGGGCATAACAAAACGACCACTTGGTAAAACAGATCTGCCGGTTTCATTCACAGCCGAGTACAAATTTTTACCGGGAACCTGAAGCACATTAACCTTTTTAGGTTGCGCAACTGCACTCAGGGACGCCATAGTTGTAAATACAATGCTGCTTAAAAAATAACCCACAGCATTTCTCCGGGAAAAAGAAAATGAAATCATGAAATTCAGATTGTCTTAAATGAATTTCATAAAAGTAGAGTAAGGCAGCTTACAAGTATTCTGCATCTGAAAACTTAACCAAAAGGAAACATAAGCAGATCAGGGCTCTGTTGGCAGGTAAATAATAAATTCAGAACCAACCCCCACCACACTACTTACAGTAATATCCCCACCCAGAAACTGAACCTGGGATCGCACAATATATAACCCCATTCCCTTGCCCTGTATATGAGGATGGAAGCGTTTATACAAACCAAACATATAAGACCCGTATTTTTCAAGATCCACTCCCATACCATTATCCCTGAAATGCAATACCAGCATATTACCCTGCAACTCGGACCAAATATGAATTTCAGGAGGAACACCGGGCCTGGAAAATTTCAGCGCATTAACAACAATGTTGTAAAAAATATTCAGCAAATAGGCTTTTACAGTAAAAATTTTATGTGCTGCTGAAAAATTCTTTTGAATAATCGCCCCTTTCTGTTTAATAAGATCCACAATTCCTGCTTCTACATCATCATAAACGGTATTCAGATCTACAGATTCCTTTTCCTCAAACACGGTTCTGTTTACCTGCAGAATATAATTGATGTCTTTGATTACATTATCCAGTATTTCTGCAGACTGATAAATTCCTTCCAGCAGGAATTGTTCTTCCTCCTTGGTACCGGCAATTTTTAACGCTGCATTTAATCCGAGGATATTGGATAAAGGGGCTCGGATATTATGCGATACGATATAAGAAAACTGCTCCAGATCCCGATTTCGCTGCAAAAGATCGTGTGTGATTTTTTGCTGTTCCATTTCTTCCTGCTTTCTTTTTGTAATATCATATGCAGAAAAGGAAATACCCAACACCAGGCCGCCATCCACTACCGGATTAACATTGATGCTGTAGTATTTTATATCCTGGTCTTTTGTATGAGAAACTTCATATTCTATAGATCTTTTCTGTGCAATTGCCCTGAAAAAAGTTTTCTTGAGGTCACCTACCCGTTCTGCTGCAATCAAACTGAGCAGGTTCTCTCCTTCCTTTAGTATAACACCGAGCTGATTGGCATACCCATTTTGTACGGAGTCGTTAAAGGAGATAATATTAAATGCATTATCGAGGAGAATATAACCCACTTCTGTATGCCTGAATATGGTAGAGAGGTTAGCTTTTGACTGAACCAGCTCTTTACTGGCAGCTGTTTTATCACAATAATCGCCAATCATTTTAGCAATAGCTTCCAGCAGCTTTTTTTCTTCATCCAGGAAAGTTTCTTCAGAATGCGTTGTGTGCACAAGCTTATAGGCTATTTCAACAAATCCAATTTGTTTCCCCATCGAAAAAATGGGTAAAGACATTGAGTTAACACTCTTCTTATAATTCTTGGAAACATATTCTTTATTCTGAACATTAATTTTAGCAACACACTCTTCTATAAATTGCCATCCCAGTGGGAGTATCCTCACTATCTGGGTCATTTTTTCTTCGAAATGAAGGTGCTCGCTCTGCAGAATCTGGCTCGAATTATATAAGGTTTTGAGTTCTTTCATCCGCGCCTGTAACAGCAGGCGCGAATGTTCTTTTTCCAGTTTGTACTGAATATTGTTGGCAGCAATACTAACACTGTCTGCAATCATTTCCAGGGTTTCTACCTCATGCTCATCATACGCATCCATTCTTTCAGAATACACGCTCAGTACACCCGTTTTGTCGTTGGTCAGCTGCATTGGGATTACGATAGACGATGCTACATTGTACTTTCTGGCAACATTCCACCATGGGCTGGTAATATCAGAATGATGAAAATCATTGGTGATTACGGTACGATGCTCCAGTAGCGCCGTACCGGTGGGTCCCTTTCGCAGCTTTTCGTCCGACAAATCAATTTTAATGGCCTCTATGTATTCTACAAGGCCGTACTTGGACAACGGATATACGTGCTGGTCCGGATTGTGCTCATCCGGCTTCAGCGAAGCCACAGCCAGCAAATAACCCCCTTCCGTAACAAGGCAGTTGCAAACAGCATTAAAAAGTTCCTGCAGGTTAACCTGCTTGGCTATTCTGTCGCTGATCTGATTTCGAAGCATGAGCTCTCGGTTGTACTTAAGCAGCTTTTCTTCGTTCTGTTTACTTTTGGTAATATCAGTCTGAAGGGCGTTAAATACAACATTCCCATCGGCAAGCACTTTTGTGGCGCCATAGAGCCGGAACCATTTCACAGATCCGTCTGCGACAATACATTTCAACTCCATATCCAAATTCGATAAGGTCTTGAAACAATTGCGCCTTGCTTCGAGATAGTACTCTCTGAACTCTTCTGTTATAATATTGGCAATAATATCCGGATTGGCCATCACTTCCGCATGGGAATAGCCAATTTGCCCGGTACAGGTATTGCTGACATAGAGTAGTTTCTGTTCTCCTGAAGGAGTAGAAAGTACCTGATAAAAACCCAGTTGCCCCAGGTTGTTATTCAGCATGTCATAAAAAACCTGCAGGTTATTGATAAAAATATCTTCATTATGCGATCCCATGCTTCAGCTACCCGATGATTTGATTAAATATAACGAAATAAAGATAATTTCTGGGGGATAAACTCGGTTGTTGGACTATATTTATTTAAATTTTCACTGGATATGATTTTTAAATTTATACCGGTATTGGCAATGATTATATTTGCACAAACCATTACTGCCCAGCAGGTGGCCATTATCCCCGAACCGGTTTCCCTCGTTCACAAAACCGGCCAGTTTAAACCTGGCAGCCAGATAAATATATCTGTAAATACAAATAATGCGGAGGCGCAAAGGATTGCGGGGCTATTGATGCGTAAACTGGCGCACACCGGACTCAACAGTAACCTGTCTGCAGATGCCGGAACAGCATCCATCAGACTGGTGCTGAATGCAGTACCAGATCAACAAATCGGAAAAGAAGGATACCAGCTGAAAATCAGTCCCCAACAGGGAATCAGCATTTCTGCCAATGAGGCGGCCGGTCTGTTTTATGGAACGCAAACATTACTGCAGCTGTTTCCTGCACAGGTTGAAACCAGGGATGGCTTGAAAAACACTTCGATTTCCATACAGGCAGCTGAAATCACCGACTATCCAAGGTTTGGCTGGCGTGGATTGATGTTCGATGTTTCTCGTCATTTCTTTACCAAACAGGAGGTAAAAGATTTTATAGATCAGATGGTTAAATACAAATACAACCTTCTGCACCTGCATTTAACAGACGACGAAGGTTGGCGCCTGGAAATTAAAAGTCTGCCCAAACTCACTTCTGTTGGTGCATGGCGGGTAAACAAAACAGGAAACTTTGGAACTTTTTCTATACCGGAAGACAATGAACCAAAGGATTATGGCGGATTTTATACGCAGGAAGACATCAGGGAACTGGTACAATATGCAAAAGATCGTTTTGTAAATATTATGCCTGAGGTAGATATTCCCGGGCATAGTCTTGCAGCAATTGCTTCTTATCCTGAACTGTCCTGTACTCCAGGTGCAGAGAAATATCGTGTTCGCTCAGGAGAAAAAATTATGGAGTGGCCTCCCAACGGGCATTTTTACGGACTCCTGGACAATACCCTCTGTCCGGCAAATGAAAAAGTATATGATTTCATCGATAAGGTTTTTACCGAAGTAGCTCAATTGTTTCCATTCGAGTACATCCATATGGGGGGAGATGAAACTGCCCGGAATTTTTGGGAAAAAACCCCGGCCATCAAAGACCTGATGCAAAGGGAACAGTTAAAAAACCTGGATGAAGTACAAAGCTATTTTGTAAAACGGGTAGCGAAAATCCTCCAGTCTAAAGGAAAAAAAATGATTGGATGGGATGAAATACTGCAGGGAGGGCTGGCCCCTGATGCTACTGTTATGAGCTGGAGAGGAATGAAAGGTGGTATTGAAGCCGCTAAAGCAGGGCACGAAGTAGTAATGAGCCCTTCTACTTTTGCCTATCTGGATTATATGCAGGGAGATAATGCCATTGAGCCTCCTGTTTATGCATCACTTCGTTTAAACAAAAGCTACCAGTTTGATCCTTTGCCGGAAGGCGTGGATCCAAAGTTCATCAAAGGCGGGCAGGCAAATATCTGGACCGAACAAATATACAATACCCGCCACCTCCAGTATATGTTGTGGCCAAGGGGCTTAGCCATTGCAGAGTCTGTATGGAGTCCTAAGGAGAAGAAACAATGGGAGCATTTTGTACCAAAAGTTGAAGCACACTTTAACCGGCTGGATGCTGCAGGAATCAAATATTCCCGGAGTATGTATGACCCTGGCTTTGCGGCTTCCAAAACCGCAAACAACGAATGGGTGGTTAAGTTGAATACGGAAATAGACGGGCTGAACATCCATTTCAGCTTCGACAATTCTTTCCCTGATCAGTATTATCCGCGTTATACAGCTCCGGTAACCATACCAAAAGATGCTAAACTGTTACGGGTGGTTACCTATCGGAACGGAGTACAGGTTGGAAAGATGATCAGTATGCCCATTGAAGACCTAAAGACCAGGAAAGCGATCAAGTAATCCGGAAATCATGCGGCTCACTTCCATACAAGCCCTGCTGTTGTGATAAGGACATTTCCAAAAACCGGCTTTTTCTTTGGCAATCATAGTACCATCATCCTTGATACCCCAATACCATTCTCCGTTTTGGGCATCAAGGATGTTTTTTTTGACAAAATTCCAGCTGCCAAGCGAATGCCTGAGATATGATTCCTGACCAGTAAGGCAATAGGCATTCAGAAAACCTACCATTGCTTCTGCCTGCGGCCACCAATGCTTCTCTTTATTAAGGTGCTGATCGGTCTTGTTGTACTCATACCACATTCCTCCATCTGTATCCACACCTCCCAGAGCAGCATCGGCCATGTAAATGGCATTCTCTTTAAAATAAGCAAGCATTTCTGTATGATTTACAGATGAAGCCGCTTCGCATAATAACCAGGCGGCTTCTATATCATGCCCGAAAGAAACAATTTCTGAACGGACTTCCCA
>JAQTZD010000002.1:0-38009 GCA_028687975.1 Sediminibacterium sp. | reverse complement strand
AAGAATCGATTGCAGCTCCGATTCTACTTCTGCCTGGTATTGTTTCAGTTCTTCCACTTATGGTTTTTTTTGATGAGTTGATTGATCCTTTGAACAGATGCAGCAGACCTGAAACCATCTTCAGGTGTATTCATTAAATAATCCAGTAATTGTTCCGTTGTTGTTTTGGCAACATGCATCCTGGTATCCGAAGATGCATAGTAAATATGAATCGTTCCATCCGGATCAGCAATCCACCCGTTAGAGAACAAAACATTAGATACATCTCCAACCCGTTCTTCTCCCTCCGGTGCCATAAAATAACCTGCTGGTTTATAAATAACTTTAGCGATATCCTGAAGGTCTGTCATAAACAGGTACAATACATACCGCAACCCTGCAGCCGTGTTTCGCACACCATGGGCCAGATGCAGCCAGCCTGCTTTTGTTTTGATTGGCGCCGGACCAAGACCATTCTTTAATTCATACACAGTGTGGTATATTTTCCGATCAATCAGTATTTCTTCGGAGATCACTGCACGGGTGATGTCGTCTGCAAATCCCAGTCCGATTCCACCACCTGCATCTATGAAAGCCTCCTGCGGACGGGTATAAAATACATACTTACCCTGTACAAATTCAGGATGCAACACAACATTCCGCTGTTGTGCCGAAGGAGTTTTCAAATCGGGTAAGCGTTCCCATGACTTCATATCCCTGGTTCTTGCTATGCCACATTGCGCAATGGCCGAAGACTGATCTGATGCAGGTACACCGGGTGCTTTTCTTTCGGTGCAAAACAGTCCGTAAATCCATCCATCTTCGTGGTGCACCAACCTGATATCATAAACATTTGTATCGGGGTCTTCGGTTTCCGGCATCTGAACAGGAGTGTCCCAAAACCGAAAACGATCTGTTCCATTCTCACTTTCTGCTATGGCAAAAAATGATTTCCGGTCTGCGCCTTCAACTCTGGCCATCAGTAAATATTTACCTTCCCACTTGATCGCACCCGCATTCAGCACCGAATTGATGCCGAAACGCTCCATTAAAAACGGATTGCTCCGACAATCAAAATCATAGCGCCAATTTAGTGGTACATGTGCTGCAGTAAGTACGGGATGTTGATAGCGACAATAAACTCCATTACTTATTTCAACCGGATGATTGGTTTTTTCGATGAGCTGCTCCTGCTCCTTTCTCATTTTTGACAATTGTTGGTCAAAGGTTATATTCATACTTCTTATTAATAATTAAAACTAGTCTTCCAGCTTATTCCACCATGTTCGCTTTAGGATAACCACAATGACCAATAAAATAACGATGGTAATCAGTAACGGCAGTTTCATCCACAATACCAGGTACATTGGCAAAATGGTTAAACAACATTGTGCTATTATGCCAAGAAACACATTAAACATATCCAACCCGAATCTTTTGTTAGGCTGGAAATCGGGATTCTCCCGCACCACCAGTTGGTGTACAGGTTTCCAGAAACCCCAGGGCCTTACGGCTGTATAAAAAGATTTCAGGGTAGCTTCTGCAGTGGGTGGCGCAGCATAGGTACCCACAATACATCCGGCAACGGAAATCAGGAAAAGCAGCGGCCATATATACAGAAAGAGACCGTCGTATATTTTCAAAAAGATCAATGCGGCAGCAATACCACTGGTCATTCCCCAAAAAAATCCGCTGGCATTAAATCGCCACCAATACCACTTCAACAAGTTTGCTGCAATATAACCGCCGTACAAGCCACCTACGATCCATTGAAGAACACTGTTCACGTCTTTTGCAAAAAAGCCCAGTACAACCCCAATCGTTACCACCAATATGCCTACAATATAATTGGCACGCATAATTTTTTTGGTGCCGGCCTGAGGATCGATGTATTTGAGATATACATCGTTTACAATATAGGCCTGGGCTGCATTCAGCGTTCCGGAAAATGTACCCATAAAAGCTCCAAGGAGGCCTGTTAACACCAACCCTAACACGCCTACGGGTAAAAAATGGTTGATTGCCGCGGGTAAAATTTTTTCAAAATCAGTTCCCCCCGGTCCGGATAAGTTAAGCTGGTTGTAATACAATAGGGCCAAAACAGTAATACCGATGACCATCGAATACCTGATCGGCAACAATACAATCGATACAAAGCCGGTCATTTTACTGGCTTCCTTCGGCGACCTGGTCGACAATACTTTCTGCATGTCGTAATTGGGAGCTGGCCCTGCAAGGCTGGCAAACACACCTTTAAACAACATCATCATAAAAAAAATACCGAAAATCCCAAATCCATCGCCTGTAATCTTCCGGTTGGCATCCGGCAGTATGTTGCCCCAGTTCAGGTTGAGATTCCACCCGAAAAAAGGATCGAACCAGCCTTCAGGAACCTTCAATTGATTGCCCTGGCTGTTCAGGTGAACCATCGCAATTACAGCAATGGATATACAGGCAACCGTCATGATCATATACTTGATGAAATCTCCCAGCACAATACTATGCAACCCGCCAATGATGGAATAAAACATGGCAAAAAGGGTAAATAGAATTCCATAAAAATGCGCTGCATACTGCTGCGGCAAATCAAAAGGGATGTAATTTTTAGCCAACTCCCACGGAATAAACATTTCGATAAACTTACCCAATCCTATAAACCCGTAAGCCAAAAATCCGAAGCAGCAGATAATAGCAAATACTACCACGATATTGTGAGAACCCTTTACTCCAGCCCCTGCGGTACCAAAACGCGTTACCAGCCATTCAGCTCCGGTGTTGGCATTGGATCTTCTGAGCCATTTTGAAAGAAACATCATCATGAACACCTGATTAAATACGGGCCAAAGCCAGGGTATCCATATGCTTTTCATACCATAAACAAAACACAAAGCCACCATCCACATGGTTCCGCTGATATCGAACATATCACTTGCATCACTCAGGCCCAGCATATACCAGGGTAGCTTCTTCCCGCCCATCAAATAACTTTCCTTGTTTTGCCTGGCCCTTTTACGCATGTAAAATCCGATGAATACCATTGCAACCAGGTATGCTATGATAATTAAGAAATCCGGCAGTCGAAGCTTCATAAATTAATTTCCCTTTATTGTGTTCAATCCTTTATATCAGCCCAATATCGTCTAAATAAATTTCCTGAAGCACACCGCTGAACTCTTGTATCGTTAAAGATGTTATGGTAGTAGGACTTTTCATGTTGCTTAATGGTATTTCAAGGTCTATCCATTTTCCCACCTGTGTAATCGTGTAAGTGTAACCGGATGAGCTTACACCATTAAAATAGATTTTTATTTTCTTATTGAGAGAATTGGCGCCAGCGTAAAGGGAAAATTTAAGTTTTGTATTTCCAGTCATGCTCAGTGCCGGTGTAGATTTTGTTACCCTGAATGCGCCAAAACCAACACTGAATTTGGTATTGGTAGAATATGTTCCGCGTCTGACCGGGGTTATATTTGTAAGTACAGTGGTTGCACTGAAAGAAGTATTCTTCCATGTTGCGGCAAGTGCATCATCGAAAATCAGGTATTTGTATCCATAAGCCAGGCTCGATTTAACTGTACCACTCCCTGTTGTTACATAAATATATGCAGAAGTAACCCCTGCCGGGACCTTCACCTTGATTTCCGTTTTTGTACTGGAAACAATTACAGCACTCACAGATTCAAACTTTACAGATTGAACGCCGCCAAAATGATTTCCGGTAATGGTGATTGTATCTCCCGCATTTCCGGTTATCGGATCAAATGAGCTGATAATTGGGGCAGGTTGTAAAATTTTAAAATTATACGTTGCAGACCCATAGCGGGTAGTTACCGTGATTGGGTTGTCTGCCGGATCAGGCAATACGGAAGGTATCTTAACAGTTACGGAAGTGTCGTCCGCATATAAAAGAGAATCAGCTGCCAGTATACCATTGAAGTCTACCTTATAGGTAGTAGCCAGGTATTTGCCTTTTATAATGATCCAATCGCCATAATTCACAGCGGATAAAGCCAGGCTGCGGTTTTCCAGATCTGTGACCGAACCGATAACCGGAGGCTGCTGAAGATTGGCATTGTTACCTCCGTTGTCTTTTTTACAGGAAGCAGCTACTAGCAATATGCAACCTGTTAAAGCCTGAAGTATTTTTCTCATAAGTTGAAGTATATAGTTGATTGATTGAATTTACCAGCCGGGATTATTGGTCGTAATAGCCTGATTTGAGTTCATTTCGCTAAGTGGGATCGGGAGCAAGAGATTGCGCAGGCTCCTTACCTTGGAAATATTGTTCTGACCCGAAGAGATCTTATTCATGACCTGCAAATAAATTCCCCATCTGATCAGATCAAAGCGACGAATTCCTTCTAAGGAAAACTCCCGGGCTCTTTCTGCAAGCACAAAACTCCTGAACTGTTCCAGATTCATCCCCGGTGTGGCAACTGTTGCTCCTGCTCTGTTTCGTATAGCATTCAGTTGTGTGTAGGCTTCTGCTGTAGGCCCATTGCTGGCTTCATTGGCTGCTTCCGCATAAATAAGGAGGATTTCGGCATAACGCATCAGTGGGAAATAAGCATCACTGTTGGCAACAGTCCGATCATTTACATCGGCAAACTTAATTACATAGGCCCTGTCGTCTGTGGTTCCATTATTGGCATAAGTAACTCCGTTCACAACTTTATATGTGGCAGCCTGCCAGGAAGGATAAAAATATTTTACCCCGGTACTGGTTTCATAATTATGTGCTACACCATCCAACGCACGCTTGTCGGCGTCTTCATAATCCTGAAAGTGGTTGTTGGTTGCCCATACAGCACCTCTTCCAAATGTAGAATATGCAGAAAAATAGATACTCAGGTTATTTACAAAAGCACTTCCTGCAAGTGATTGCAACTCCCACATATGTTCCTGTTTATTCCTTCCTGCAATACTCCATAAATCTTTCCAGCTGGTGAATAGGGAATATTCACCACTTTGTATCACTTCCAGCGCTTTGTCTTTCGCCAGGGTAAAATAAGCTTTGCTGTCCAGACCATCTAAACCTGCTACCACATTTTTGGGATGTGTATAATATCCGTTATCGGTTCCGCCTCGAACCGATACGTTACCTGCAGCCAGGGAGCCGGATGCTATGGTGAGGTAAACTTTTGCCAACAGGCCTTTTGCCAGCCCTCTGGTTGCGCGTCCTGTTTCACCGGCTTTTGCATCTGCTAACGGAAGCAACATCGTTTCTGCCTGCTTTAACTCTTCTATAATGGCAGCATACACATCTATTACCGGCGACCTTGGCACATTGGCATTGGGATCGGAAGACAAGGATTTCAGTCTGAGTGGAACTGCTCCATACAACTGAACCAATTGGAAATATGCCCATCCTCTTAAGAAATGGGCCTCACCAAGTATCCGTTTCTTAATAACCGGATCGATGTTCTGGTTGATTTTTTCTACGTTTTCCAACACGGTAGTGGCTCTTGCAATAATCATATAACAACCCACCCATGGGCCATTCACACCCCAGTAACCCTGCGGGTTACCTGCTCCGGAAGTTCCCATGAACCAGTCTACGCCAGAAACATGATCATCGTCCAGGATCGTAAGGTTCCACATGGGCTGCAGATACAGATCATACGAATACAATTCATTGTATACCCCGTTGATGGCTGTTTTGGCATCACTTTCGTTGGTATAAAAGTTATTGGGAGAAATAAAGGAATAAGGTTTTTCTTCCAGTGCTTTTTTGCAGGACGAACCTGTTAACAGCAGTATCGGCAAAAGCAGGCTGCAGGAAAATATTTTGATATACCTCATATAACTGTTTTTAAAAATGTTTAGAAAGTACAGCGAACCGTAAAATTGTAAGTCCGGGAATTAGGGTAACCGCCTAAATCAACACCAAACAATGCAGGATTGTCTCCGTAGCTGTTGATCTCCGGATCAAACCCTGAGTAATTGGTAAACGTGTAAAGATTGTTTACGCCAAGTGACAGGCGAATTGCAGAAATCCCTTTAATAATCTTTTCATTAACCGTATACCCCAGTGTTATATTTTTAATGCGTACAAAACTGCCATCTTCAATGAACCTTCTGCTGAACAGGAGGGTTCTCCAGAATTGGCGGATGGCTTTTGGTCCAGTGGCAAGCGTATTGTCTTTTCCTTCGGCCCATACTCCTGCAAGCATTCCTTCACTGATATTTTTAGAAGCCCCTATATTTCCATTAAATCTTGTATTCATATTGATGATATCATTCCCCTGTACACCATTGATAAAAATACTCAGGTCAAATTTTTTATACTGAAGGTTATTGGTAAAGCCAAATGTGTAATCGGGATTTACGTTTCCAATCAGCGTTCTGTCGGTAACCGATATGGCTGTTGGGTCTCCGTCGAGATTCCGATACTTAATTTCTCCAACCATTCTTCTGATGATGGCATCTGGTTGTGAAGTATACATCTGGGAATTCCGGACCTCAGCTTCATTGTCGTAATATCCGTCTTCCACATAACCGTATAAGGCGCCGATTGGCTGACCCACTAATTGAATAAAGGGGGCATCACCAGTGGATATATTGGTTGCATACTGTTCTGTGATACCATCTCCTAAACTCAGGATCTTATTCCTGTTAAAGGCAATATTGAAATTGGTCTTCCATTGAAAGTCTTTGGAGCGCAGGATGGTTCCGTCCAGAGAAATCTCCACCCCTTTATTCTGCACTGTTCCTGAGTTCCGCAGTTGTCTTTGAAAACCCGTGGAAGCGGGCGTGGTAACATATTGAAGAAGGTTGTCTGTTTTCTTTACATAGTAGTCAACATGAAGATTCCATTTTCCATTGAACAGACCAAGATCCAATCCTGCATTATAAGCAGTGGTGGTTTCCCATTTTAATGCATCGTTGCTTGGCCCGGAAGAAATATCATCTGCCAACCCTGTTTGTAAAGCGCCGTTAAATGGATAATTGTATACAGATAATTTGGAAAGAGAAGCATATGAACCAATGCCCTGGTTACCGGTTTGACCGTAACTCATCCGGAAAGTCAGGTTGCTGACAGCCGGAACTTGTTGCAGAAAAGATTCTTTGTGCGCCTTCCATGCAATGGCAGCCGATGGAAACCCGGACCACTTATTGTTTGCACCAAACTTGCTGGATCCGTCGCGGCGATAAGAAAGCGTGAGGAGGTATTTGTCGTTGTACCCATAGTTCACCCTTCCTAAAAATGAAATAAGTGTAGACTGAAAGCGGTTGGTGATAACCGGCAGCACCTGTTCCGCCGACTGAAGGTTTTCATTCTTCAACAGATCGTTCGGGAATGTTTTAGCTTCCACCCTGGTAGATTGGCCGGTAGTACGTTCAAAAGTGGACGCTCCGGTGGCATTGATGCTGTGCTGATTGATTTTTTTGGTGTAGGTAAGTATGCTTTCAGTAACAATACTGGTCCGGAGGTTATCCGATTTGAGTCCCCAGCCTTTTACACTGAATCCCTCATAAACGGTACGGGGATAATACTGATCACGAGTATTGGAGCCGTAATTAAATCCAAGGTTTTGTCTGAATTTTAAGCCGCTCATCAGCGTTGCTTCCAGGTAGTTAGAGGAAAAAATATTCAAGCCTGTAACCTTGTTCAAAACATTACTTGTATAAATCTGGGGGTTGGTGATAAAGAACCCTTCACCAGCGTCATCGTATTCTGATACCGTATCGATGGTGGCCGGAAAGGTAAGCGCAGAGCGGATCACACCGGCACTGGCAGCATCGGACTTATCGGTACCGGTTTTTACCCCGTTGGTAACAGAATTCGACAAAGCTGTATTGGTACCGATTTTGATTCTCTTTCCGATATTTCTGTAAAGTCCAAAACTCAAACCCAGTTTTTGGTAACCGGAGTTATTGATAATACCATCCTGTCCAATGTAATTCATAGAAAGACTATGACTGCCCGCCTCTGATCCACCGGAAACATTCACCGAGTATTGCTGTGACAAGCCCCGACGGAAAATCGCATCCTGCCAACTGCGATTGTTGCCGATGTATTTAGACAAATCGGGATAAGGTATGGCGTAGTTGGTGCCATCATATTTATTTGAATTCAGGTAAGATAGATTCTGGTAAGCTGCATAATCATAAGGAGAAAGCATTTTCAACTTTCGGGAAACATTAGAAAGACCAAGATTAGCAGTGAACTCTACCTTTTCTTTTCCAACCCTTCCTTTCCTGGTCGTAATCAACACAACTCCATTTGCGCCCCTGGAACCGTAGATGGCTGTAGCAGACGCATCTTTTAAGACATCAATAGATTCAATATCATTGGGATTGATAAAAGACAGGGCATTCAGGGTTTGCTTTTCATCGGCACCTATGGAGGCGGGATTTGATTCTGAATTGCTGTTATTGAAGGGAACACCATCAATAACATACAAGGGCTCAGTTCCACCCAGAAAAGAATTTGATCCCCTTATGCGGATACTCAGGCCTGCACCAGGAGCACCATCATTTTGCGTAACATTTACACCTGCAAGTTTTCCCTGCATGGCCTGCATAACATTAACAGGATTGTCTTTAATCAAATCTTCCCGGGCAATTCGTTGCACGGCCCCGGTCAGATCTGTTTTCCGGACTGTGCCGTATCCAACCACCACTACATCACCTAAATCTGTCACCTGTGGTTTCAACACCACCAGAAAATTGCTCTTTACCCCAACAGCAATATCAACCGGCTCCATACCCATGTACGAAACGGTGATAAACTTAGCTCCTGAAGGAAGCATCAATGAAAAATTTCCGGATTGATCTGTAAGTGCAGTAACGGTTGCATTTTTAACAGTGATAGAAGCTCCTGTTAAAACAGTTTTTTTTTCATCGGAAACAGTTCCGGTGATTTTCCTTGCCTGCGCAAGGCTTTTAATGCCTGCCAGACAAAAGACGAACAGGCAACAAAAATAAATTTGTCTCATATAGCAGCAATGTTTGACCAAAAATATGTTCTTTATCTCCCTACAGAATAGTACTATTTTATCTATTTATTGTACTATAAACTCAAACGAAATTTATTTTTATTCAAAGACCTTCATAAAACACAATAAATACGGATATTTATAAACTCGAAGGAGAAATTCCCGGCACAACAATATTGATATGATTTTAACATAAATCATGAACAGAAATATACTGAAAGAGATTACTCCGTTAACAACCAGCGACTGTTTTACGATATTTGAACGAACCAAACAAGAGTTCGACTTTCCACTGCACTACCATGAAGAGATGGAGTTGAATTTTATTATCAATGCTAAGGGAGCAAAAAGATTTGTGGGAGACCATATATCCGAAATAGAAGAAATGGAGCTTGTATTGGTAGGATCAAATCTTCCCCATGCCTGGAAAACATACCACTGCAAGAGCAGAGAAATACATGAAATCACCATACAGTTTCACAAAGAACTGTTCGATGAAAAAATGCTGGGGAGAAATCAATTGCGCTTCATCCGGGAGATGTTTGAAAACTCAAAAAGAGGAATCCTGTTTTCCAAAGCAACCACACAGCAACTTGGCCCCCGGCTGAAACAGCTAAGATCTAAACAGGGTTTTGACTCAGTGCTTGAACTTTTATCCATCCTTCACGACCTGTCTATATCCAGAAACATGCGTATTCTTTCTGACGCAACTTTCAGCAACCTGCAACTCAACTACAACAGCAGGAGAATAGAAAAAGTGATGGAATACATGAATAAAAATTTCGACAAACCCATTCGGCTGTCTGATGCTGCTAAAATTGCCAATATGACCGAAGTATCTTTCAGCAGGTTCTTTAAATTTCACACCGGAGTAAGTTTCATGGACAATCTGCTGGATATAAGGCTTGGCCACGCCTCCAGGCTGTTGATCGACACCAATCAACCCGTTTCAGAAGTGGCATACAACTGCGGGTTTAATAATATTTCGAATTTCAACCGAATTTTTAAAAAGAAAAAAGAGTGTACCCCTAAACGATTTCGTGAGGACTATACTTCCGAAAACAGGGTATTTATCTGATTTATCTTACCGTTTAACTGCTACTATAAAATGAAAAAAATCTTTAAGTCATTGATTGTGCTGATCATTCTGGTCGGCTCGGCTGCAGGTATATCTGCACAACCATTCATCAAAGAGGTCAACTACTTTAAAAAACTGGACTCATTAAAAGCGCCGCCTCAGCACCCCATCTTATTTATTGGCAGCTCTTCCTTTACCAACTGGAAAGACGTAAACAGTTATTTTCCTTCTTACAATATATTGAACCGGGCTTTCGGCGGTTCCTCTCTGGAACACCTGATATTGTATGCTGATGATGTGATCTTTAAATATGAGCCCAAACAAATTGTGATTTACTGTGGCGAAAACAATCTCAGTGCAGGGTCGAACGTAACCGGCGATTCCATTGCCCGAAAATTCATTGCACTTCACCAGCTTATCCGAAGCAGGTTACCCAAAGTACCCATTGTGTATGTATCAATGAAACCCAGTCCAAGCAGAGAAAAATACCTGCCAGCCATGACCGAAGGGAACCGCCTGATTAAAAAATATCTCAGAAAACAACGCAAATCCGTATATGTAGATGTGTTCTCGGCTATGTTTACAAAAGACGGGGCAATCTTGTCCGATATCTTTCTTTCAGATAAACTTCATATGAATAAAAAGGGATATGGAATATGGCAGCCGATTATTCAACCCTACCTTTTGAAATAAACGAAACCTTGCTTAAAACCAATTGCAAATGAAACGCCTGTTTGTCGTATTGACCATTATCCTGTTCAGCAAAGAAAGCCATGCAAACATAAGTTCTGCCGACAGTACATTTTATGCAGCCAATCATCCTGCTATTCAGTTGATTGGCAGGGCAGATTACACCAGACCGGATCAGCCGAGGTTCTGGGCTCCCGGGGTTTACATCAATATCCGCTTTATGGGTACTTATTGCATACTGGATATAACAGACGAGGTTCGATGGGGAATGAATCACAATTATATTGAAGTGAAAGTAGACAACGACGCCCCTTACAGAATACGACTGAACAGCAGCAATAATAAAATTATTCTTTCCCAAAACTTAAAAGAAGGCATTCATAACGTTACCGTCTGTAAAAATACCGAAGCCGATATAGGATACCTGCAATTGAATGGCATCATTTGCCGCAAGCTATTAAGCCCTCCCCAAAAGCCTGAAAGAAGAATTGAATTTATTGGCAATTCCATCACCTGCGGATCGGGTAACGACGAATCTGTTATTGCCTGCAACACAGGAGAATGGTACGACCAGCACAACGCATATATGGCCTATGGACCACTTACTGCCAGAACATTGAATGCACAATGGCAACTTTCTTCTGTTTCCGGAATTGGACTGATGTACAGCTGTTGCAACAAAGAAAAAGTGATGCCGCAGGTTTTTGATAAAATAAATATGAGCGGCGATTCCATTCCCTGGAACTTTCAGCATTACCAGCCAGATGTGGTAACAGTATGTCTGGGACAGAACGATGGCATTCAGGATTCAGCTGTTTTTTGCAAGAACTACATCGGATTTGTAGAAAGACTCAGATCGTATTATCCAAATGCGAGGTTAATCTTATTGTCGAGTCCTATGGCAGATGAAAATCTTAACAAGGTGCTGAAAAAATACCTTACAGCCATCCACTTTGCACTTCAACACCGGAAAGAACAGAAACTGAGTACCTACTTCTTCAGCAAGCGTTATCACAGAGGATGTGGATCACATCCCAACCTGGCAGAACATCAGGAAATGGCAGGGGAACTAACTGCATATATCAAAAAAACAATGAATTGGTAAATCAGGGCCGGCTCATCAGATAGGCCTTCAGGTCTTCAAAATCTGCCCGAAGCTGAATACTGTACTTCTGTTTTCCCTGTAGCAACTTAGCTGCAGCAGGGATTTCCAGGGTTTTTCCGATAGCCGCCTCTACAGTTTCCGGAAACTTAACCGGGTGGGCTGTTTCGAGTATCATTCCTTTCTGTTCCGGGTGGTCCAGCAGATATGTTTCCAGCGCATGGTATCCAACTGCGCCATGTGGATCCAGTATATAATGGAAGGAATCGTATACTTTTTTAATGGTAGCACGTGTAACTTCATCCGTAACGGTATAGCCACTGATCAGGCGGCTAATGGTTGCATAATTTTTTTGAAACAATTCCATCACCCGTATAAAATTGCTGGGGCTTCCCACATCCATGGCATTGGAGATGGTGGCAACAGCTGGCTTAGGTTGATATAGACCGCTGCGCAGATAGGCGGGCACGGCATCATTTACATTACACGCTGCAATGAAGTGAGCCACCTGTAAGCCACTTACATGGGCCAGCAGTCCTGCACAGATATTTCCGAAATTACCGCTGGGAACCGCAATAACAGGCGGATGTTCCTTGTCTTTCCATTGCTGGTATGCAAAGAAATAGTACAACTGCTGCGGAAGCCATCTGGCCACATTGATGGAATTAGCAGAAGTAAGTTTCAGCTGCAGGTTCAAATCCGGATCCATGAATGCAGATTTCACCATGGCCTGACAATCATCAAAAGTACCGTCAACTTCCAAAGCGGTAATGTTCCGGCCGCAAGTGGTCAGTTGCAATTCCTGTACTGGACTCACTTTCCCGGATGGATAAAGAATGACTACTTCCACGCCTTCCACTCCTAAAAACCCGTTGGCAACGGCGCCTCCGGTATCACCGGATGTTGCAACCAGTACGGTTACTTTTGCAGACTGTCCTTTGGAAAAATAGCCCAGACACCTGCTCATGAACCTGGCACCCACATCCTTAAACGCCAGTGTAGGTCCATGAAATAATTCCAGAGAAGCAATAGCCTCATTTACCGGAACCAGTGGAAAATCGAAGTTGATCGTTTCGGAAACAATCTGGTACAAGGCATCCTCCGATATTGTATTGCCCACATAAGGCAACATGATCCGGAAAGCCAGTTCTTCTTTGGTATACTCCGCTATCCGGGCAATCAGCGAAGGGTCTGTTTGGGGAATATATTCCGGAAAAAAAAGCCCCTTATCGGGCGCCTGGCCGAGCAGGGTAGCTTCCCTGAAACTCACATTGGGCGCCTGCTGATTTAAACTATAGTACTGCATAATACTTATTCAGTAACCGGATAGGGCTGCTGTTGTTTATTGTTCTGTAATGGTAATCCCGTTCGAATTAATGGTGGTAACATAGGTATGGTGCTCCAGATTGATGGCATCATATACCGAATGCATTTCCTGTTCTACCTTTTTAGCAGTGGCCTCATCCCTGCTCAGCATAAAAATAGAAGGGCCCGATCCGGAAATGCCGCCACCCAGGGCACCGGCATCCCTGCTTCGTTTTTTTACCTGATCAAAACCAGGTATCAGAATACTTCTGACCGGCTCAATTAATACATCTTCCAGTGATCTTCCGATCAATTCATAATCCTGTTGCTGCAAACCGGCAACCAATCCTGCTATATTACCCCACTGTTTGATGGCATCCTTCAACAGAATCTGCTGTTTGAGGATGCTTCTTGCATCTGCTGTACGCACTTCTATTTGCGGATGCACAATGGTTACAAACAAAGGAGGCGCATTCAGCTGAATGATGTCTAATGGAAAAATGGAACGGATCAATGTTACTCCTCCATATATGCAGGGAGCAATATTGTCTGCATGCTTTACCCCCGATGCTACTTTTTCACCATTCATCGCAAAGCGTACCAGATCTGGTTTACTGAACGGGTGACCGAGCAATATATTGGCGGCTACCACGGCCCCTGCTGCACTGGCCGCACTGGATCCAACTCCGCTTCCGGGTTTAATCTGCTTATTGATCGTTATTTCCAGACCCTTCACATCCGGAGCTTCTTCCAGCAAAGCCAGCAGAGCTGCTCCGGCCACATTCTTTTCAGGCTCCAGCGGCAGATTGTATGCATCCTCATTTACAATGGTAACGCCGGGCCGATCGGAAAAACGGATCTTCATGATATCATAAGGATCGTTCACCGCAAAACCCAATACATCGAACCCGCAAACCATATTGGCTACAGTTGCAGGAGCATGTATGGTGATGGATCTTTGTTGACTCATGGATAGTAATTTTTGTTCTTTGGTTCCTATACGCCTGCTACCCGGATAATATCCGCAAATACGCCTGAGGCAGTTACATCAGCGCCAGCACCGGCTCCTTTAATAACCAATGGTTGTTCAGGATAACGGTCGGTATAAAACAGCACCAGGTTGTCTTTTCCGTAAAGATGATAAAAATCTGAATCTGCAGGAATATGCTGTAATCCTACTTTTGCTTTTCCCTGATCATACACAGCCACAAATTTCAACTTGCAATGTGCAGCATTTGCTGCATCGTACAAAGTTTTAAAATGTGGTTCCTGTTTTTCCATCTCGGCATAAAAATCGGCCACTGAACCTTCAAAGCAGGATGCCGGCAAAAAATATTCGTTCGCAATATCTTCCATTTCAATTTTCTCACCTGCCTCGCGTGCAAGAATCATGATCTTGCGCATTACATCTGTGCCACCCAGATCCAAACGCGGATCAGGCTCTGTATATCCTTCCTCCTGCGCTCTTTTCACAATTTGCGCAAAAGATACAGTACCATCGTAGTAGTTGAACACATAGTTCAGGGTTCCGGAAAGTACGGCCAGTATCTTATTCACTTTATCTCCGCTTCTGAGCAAATCGTTCAATGTTCCGATTACAGGCAAACCTGCACCCACGTTGGTCTCGAACAGAAAAGAAGCATTGTATTCCCTGGCCAGTGATTTCAAATTTTTATAATTCGCATAAGAGGAAGAACAAGCAATTTTATTACAGGCAACCACCGAAATGCTTTTCTGCAACAAGGTACTGTATACCCCTGCTACCTCTGCATTGGCTGTAACATCTACGAATACGCTGTTGCGCAAATTTCTTTCTGCAATAGCTTGTACAAAAGAATGAATGTTGGCATCGGTTGCATTCACCAGCTGTTCCTTCCAGTTGTCCAGTTGAATGCCCGCATCATTCAGAAGCATTTTTTTACTATTGGCAATACCGGCCACCTGAATCTGTAAACGGAGATGCTCCTTCAGGTAGTTCAACTGCTGCCGGATCTGGTCTATTAATTTACCTCCTACATTACCAGCGCCTGCAATGAATACATTGAGTTGCTTGTAGGTGGTTTCAAAAAATACTTCGTGCAAAACATTGATGGCTTTCTTCACATCCTTAGCAGACAGTACAGCCGAAATATTTTTTTCTGAAGAACCCTGAGCAATGGCCCTTACATTAATACCATTCTTGCCGAGGATCCCAAACATTTTACCACTGATCCCCGGATGACTTTTCATTTGCTCTCCTACCAGCGCAATAATGCTCAGTTCATTTTCCACTTTCACCGGATCAACTTTACCGGTTTCTATTTCATAGGCAAAAGCCTGATCGATCGATTTTTGAGCCAGAGCAGCGTCTGATTCACTGATTCCTACGCAGATGGAATGTTCAGAAGAACTCTGGGTAATGAGGATGACATTGATATTCCCGGCGGCCAGCGTTTCGAACAGGCGTTTGGAAAATCCTGGAATACCAATCATACCACTTCCCTCCAGACTGAGCAAACTGATCAAATTGATACTGGAGATACCACGAATGATTTCGTTATCTGAGATCACTTTCTGCTCTATAATGGTTCCTGCCGCATCCGGCTCGAATGTATTTTTAATCCAAACCGGAATGTTTTTCTTCATAACCGGCTGGATGGTTGGAGGATATATGATTTTAGCCCCAAAATGTGAGAGTTCCATCGCCTCCTGATAAGAGATGCGTTCAATATGCTTGGGGTGTTGTACCAGTCTTGGATCTGCGGTCATCATACCACTAACATCGGTCCAGATTTCCAGGGTTGCTGTTCCGAGTGCAGCAGCAAAAATTGCTCCTGTATAATCAGAACCTCCACGGCCCAGTGTAGTGGTATGTTTCAGTTCGTTGGACGCAATAAATCCGGGGGCCACATAGAGTTTGCAAACATACTCTTGAAAATAGGCGCGGATCGCATCTTCTGTTTTGGGAAAATTCACCGCTGCATTACCATATTGGTCATTGGTGGTGATCAACTGACGACAATCCACCCACTGTGGCTTTACCTGCAGGGATTGCAGTCTGGCAGAAATAATATAAGAAGACAACAATTCTCCATAACTCACCAAACGATCCTTGATCCTTGGCGACAGTTCACCCAGGAGAAAAATACCATCGCATAAACCTTCCAGTTCATTCAACTGCTGCTTTACCCAGCTCAATGTTGCACTCTGTTCCTGAATAGGCAACAAACTGCGCACCGCATCCAGGTGCTTGGTCTCCAGTATTTTAATTTGCTGCTTGTATTCCTCATTCCCATTGGCGGCCAGCGTTCCGGTCAGAATCAGCTGGTCCGTTACACCACCCAGTGCTGAAACCACTAAAACAACCGGGCTTTTTTCTATTGCCCTCAATACAATTGCCACAACCTTATTGATGTTCTCCGCATTCGCTACAGAACTGCCGCCAAATTTTAAAACCTGCATATATCTTTCTTAAGTTTAAACAAGGTACCCGAATACATTATCATTTTTATCGAGTGGTGTATAATTAATGTGATACTTTTCCATATTGCTAACCAGTGCAGCATAGTCTTTATTATGCTGTAATTCAATTCCCACAAGCGCCGGCCCCGTTTCTTTGTTGTGCTTCTGCATATATTCGAACCGGGTAATATCGTCTGTTGGCCCCAGTACATGGTTTACAAACTCTTTCAGAGCACCCGGACGCTGGGCAAACCGGATCAGGAAATAATGCTTCAACCCCTCATACTGCAGGGAACGTTCTTTGATTTCCTGCATACGGTCAATGTCGTTGTTGCTTCCGCTAACAATACAAACAATGGTTTTGTCTTTGATCTGATCGGCATAATCGTCCAGTACCGCTATGGAAAGTGCACCGGCCGGCTCCACTACAATGGCATCCTCATTGTACAGTTGAAGAATGGTGGTACATACTTTTCCTTCATTTACCAGGTGTACTTCATGCAACACCTCCCTGCAAATTTCAAACGGAAGATCACCTACCCGCTTTACTGCAGCACCGTCTACAAAACTCTCAATATTCTCCAGTTTAACCGGATGACCAGCTTTCAGTGCTTCTGTCATGGAAGGAGCCCCTTCCGGCTCAACACCAATCACCTTAGTATTGGGTGCATAAGCCTTGAAATAAGCGCCAACCCCGGCAGCCAGTCCGCCACCGCCCAACGGAGCAAATACATAATCAATGTCCGACAGGTCTTCCAGGATCTCCGATCCTACGGTTGCCTGTCCTTCAATTATTCTGGCATGGTCAAAAGGAGGTATGAAGGTCATGCCATTTGCTTCGGTATATTCCCGGGCAGCAACTGCACAATCATCAAAAGTGTCTCCCACCAGTACAATTTCAACATTGCTGTCGCCAAACATCCTGGTCTGGCTCACTTTCTGGTTGGGTGTAATGATCGGCATAAAAACCACCCCCTTAATATTGAGCTTGCGGCAACTGTAGGCAAATCCCTGCGCATGATTGCCGGCGCTTGCACATACAACCCCTTTTGCGAGTAGTTCAGGAGAAAGGCTGCTGATCATATTATAAGCACCCCTCAGTTTATAGGACCGGACCACCTGCAAGTCTTCCCGTTTCAGAAATACCCTGCACTGGTATTTCCTGGAAAGATTCACGCTATACGTTAGTGGTGTATGATTCACCACATGTCGCAGTCTTTCTTCTGCCTCTTTTACTTTCAGGCCATACTCCACTCTTTCTTTTACTGCTACACTTTCCATAATGAATCAATCAGGCGTTTGAATGAATTGTTTTCATATCGGTCATTGCCTGACGGAGTTCTTCACCGATCAGTTCTACCGGATGATATCGGATCACAGCATTTACTGCAATCAGTGTTTTATTATCTACTCCGCCATCTTTACCTTTATTAAAATTGGTACCAATCACATCTGTATCAATTTTTTTCATGAAATCCGCCAGCAGTGGCTTACATGCATGATCGAACAGGTAACATCCATATTCTGCCGTATCGGAAATCACCCGGTTCATTTCGTAGAGCTTCTTGCGGGCAATGGTATTGGCAATCAATGGAGTTTCGTGTAAAGATTCATAGTAAGCAGATTCTTCTTTGATGCCTGCTTCCACCATTGTTTCAAATGCCAGTTCCACGCCGGCTCTTACAAATGCAACCATCAGCAGTCCGTTGTCGAAGAATTCCTGTTCTGAAATCTTCATGCTTCCCGGAGTTGTTTTTTCAAATGCTGTTTGCCCCGTTGCTTCTCTCCATTTGAGGAGATTTTGATCGTCGTTGGCCCAGTCTTCCATCATAGTGGAGGAGAAAACCCCGCTCATGATATCGTCCTGGTGTTTCTGGAACAATGGTCGCATAATGTTTTTTAACTCTTCGGATAATTCAAAAGCTTTTAGCTTGGCGGGGTTAGACAACCGATCCATCATTGCAGTAATACCACCCTGCTTCAGCGCTTCGGTGATGGTTTCCCATCCGTACTGAATCAGTTTGGCCGCGTAAGACGGATCGATTGCTTTCTCCACCATTTTATCAAAACAAAGAATAGAACCGGTTTGCAGCAAACCACAAAGAATGGTTTGTTCACCCATTAAATCGGATTTCACTTCTGCTACAAAAGAAGATTTCAACACACCTGCCTTGTGACCACCTGTTCCAACGCAATAAGCTTTTGCATAATCCCAGCCTTTGCCCTCCGGATCATTCTCCGGGTGTACGGCAATCAGGGTAGGAACGCCAAACCCTCTTTTATACTCTTCTCTTACTTCCGTACCAGGACATTTGGGTGCTACCATGATTACGGTAATATCATTTCTGATCTGCATACCCTCTTCCACAATATTGAATCCGTGAGAGTAAGACAGCGTAGCTCCTTTTTTCATCAGTGGCATCACTGCATTTACCACAGCGGTATGCTGCTTGTCCGGAGTAAGGTTGATCACTACATCCGCTTTCGGAATCAGTTCTTCATAGGTACCTACTGTAAATTGATTATCGGTTGCATTTTTCCAGGATGCGCGTTTCTGATCAATTGCTTCCTTTCTCAATGCATAAGACACATCCAAACCGGAATCGCGCAGATTCAGCCCCTGGTTAAGTCCCTGGGCGCCACATCCTACAATAACCAGCTTCTTCCCTTTCAAAGCATTTACACCATCCGCAAATGCAGCTTTGTCCATGAATTCACATACACCTAACTGATTGAGTTGTTCACGCAGTGGTAATGAGTTGAAATAGTTTGCCATTTTGTATTTTTTATTTTGTTGAGTGATTGTTGATTTATATAAATAATTACATCGTGAATATATCCCTGGGCTGATCGAGGTACTCGTTTTCAACCAGCTCTTCCGAAGGAGCAATGGATTCAAATTCTTTGATTTTATCGTGAAAGCCGCTGCTGGCCTTGATGATGGCCACCCTGGCACTCCGAACAAATTCAATCAGGCCAAATGGCTCCAGCACCTGTATCAGCTTGTCTGTTTCCTCTCGCTGACCGGTAGTTTCAAAAATGGTATAGTCTTTTCTGATCACCACAGCCCTTGCTCCACACTCCCGCAACAGGCGTTCTACTTTCATTTTTTCTGCCACTGCATCTGTGGGAACTTTATAAAGGGCCATTTCCTGCCAGATGATCTGGTCATTGGTATTGTAATAAGCCTTCAACACTTCAACCTGTCGTTCAATCTGACGGCAAAGTTTGCTTACCACTTCTTCCGTTTCATTAATAACAATGGTGAAACGGTGGATACCCGAAACCTCCGAAGGGGAAACATTCAGGCTCTCCACATTAATTTTTCTCCGGGAAAAAATAATGGCAATCCTGTTCAGCAAACCAACCTGATTTTCGGTATAAACCGTTATTGTATATTCTGTTCTCATGAATTTTATTTTAATCTGATTTCAGATACACTGCAACCTTGCGGTACCATCGGAAATACATTGTTTTCTTTACCAACAAATACCTCCAGCAGGTAAGAACCTTTATGATCGAGCATTGCCTGAAGTGCCGTTTTCAGCTCTGCACGCTGATTTACACTGCTGCCCGATATGCCATAGGCTTTTGCCAGTTGTACAAAATCAGGGCTTTGTATGTTTACAAACGAATATCGTTTGTCGTTAAAGAGATCCTGCCACTGGCGAACCATTCCAAGGAACTGGTTGTTCAGGATCAATATTTTTACATCGATGCCCGTTTGCATGATTGTTCCCAATTCCTGCAAAGTCATCTGAAATCCACCGTCACCGATTACTGCTACCACGGTTCTGTCTTGTGCGCCAAACTTTGCGCCAATAGCGGCAGGCAAAGCAAAGCCCATGGTACCCAGACCGCCGGAAGTGATATTGCTCCTGGAACGGTTAAACCGGGCGTACCTGCAGGCTACCATCTGGTGCTGACCCACATCGGTAACCACTATCGCCTCTCCGTTGGTAATTTCATTCAACAGATTAATCACTTCACCCATACTGAGCGCTTCTGTTTTCGGATGCAGCTCGTCATGAATAACAACTTCCTGTTCCTTTTTGGTGAGTTCATTGAACTCATGCAGCCATTCGCTCCTGTTTTGCTGCTCAATCAGTTTAGTGAGCATGGGCAGGGTTTCTTTGCAATCTCCCCACACAGGCACATCTGCCTTTACATTCTTGTCTATTTCGGCAGGATCAATATCGAGATGAATAATTTTGGCCTGTTTGGCATATTTATCCAGTCGTCCTGTTACCCGGTCGTCGAAGCGCATACCCACTGCAATCAGTACATCGCATTCATTAGTGAGCACATTCGGGCCATAATTTCCATGCATACCGAGCATACCTACATTCAGGGGATGATCTGTCGGAAGTGCACTCAATCCCAGCAAGGTCCAGGCCGCTGGCAGGCCACCTTTCTCGATAAACTTCCTGAACTCTGCTTCTGCATTACCCAGTATTACACCCTGGCCAAATACGACAAAGGGTTTTTTAGCCTGGTTAATCAGTTCGGCTGCAGCTTCTACATAGGCTTTCCGCACGATGGGCTTGGGTCGATAACTGCGGATATGTTCACATTTCACATATCCACTATAATCTATTTTCTGCAATTGCGCATTTTTGGCAATGTCTATCAGCACAGGGCCAGGACGACCGGTACGGGCAATATAAAAAGCCTTTGCCAATACATGAGGTATCTCTGTGGCATCCGTAATCTGGTAGTTCCACTTGGTAACAGGTGTTGTAATATTCACCACATCTGTTTCCTGAAATGCATCAGTACCCAGTAAATGTGCAAATACCTGTCCGGTAATACACACCAGTGGTGTGCTGTCGATCATAGCATCTGCCAACCCGGTTACCAGATTGGTGGCACCAGGTCCGCTGGTAGCAAATACCACCCCTACCTTACCGCTGCTTCTGGCATAACCCTGACCGGCATGTACACCGCCCTGCTCGTGACGAACCAGAACATGGTTCAGGCGATCGTTATAATCGTACAAAGCATCGTAGATCGGCATAATGGCACCACCCGGATACCCAAAAACCGTATCAACTTCTTCGGCAATCAATGCTTCGAGCACGGCCTGTGAACCGGTCAGTTCAATTGTTTCGGTTCCTTTCAGCTCCAATTCCACCAAGGTGGTTTCTTTTATTTCTGATTCTGTACTCATACAGGTTATTTTATTCTCTTAATTAAGCTTCATCCGTTACACAACCCTGCGATGCATCTTTTACCGTTTGGGCATACTTGAACAGCAAACCTTTACCGGCTTTCAATGCAGGCCTTACCCATTTTGCCTTTCTGGCTGCCAATACATCTTCAGCAACTTTCAGGGTCATTTTTTTGGTAGACACATTCAGTTCAATCAGGTCATTGTCTTCCACCAGTGCAATCAATCCGCCATTGTATGCTTCCGGTGTAATATGCCCCACCACAAAACCATGGGTACCACCGCTGAACCGGCCGTCCGTAATCAGTGCAACGGATTTTCCCAAACCTGCACCAATGATGGCAGAAGTTGGTTTCAGCATTTCAGGCATACCCGGACCGCCTCTAGGGCCAACATAACGGATCACCACTACGTCTCCGGCTTTGATCTTTCCGCTGTTGATGCCCGCGATGAGTTCATGTTCACCTTCAAAGACCCTGGCAGGTCCCTCGAACAATTCCCCTTCTTTTCCACTGATTTTTGCAACGCTTCCTCCTTCGGCCAGGTTGCCATATAAAATCTGTAAATGTCCGGTTGCTTTCAGCGGGTTTTCTAACGGAAGAATAATTTGTTGTTGTTCAAAATCCAGGTCTGGCGCATCTGCCAGATTTTCTGCTACAGTTTTACCAGTAACAGTCAGGCAATCCCCGTGCAGCAATCCTTTCTTCAATAAATATTTCATCACAGCTGGTATACCTCCGTATTGATGCAAGTCCTGCATCAGGTATTTTCCACTGGGTTTAAAATCTGCAAGTACCGGGGTCCTGTCACTGATTTGCTGAAAATCGTCTTGTGTAAGTGCAACATCTACACTCTTGGCCATCGCAATCAGGTGCATCACCGCATTTGTACTTCCCCCAAGAATCATGATGATCGTCATTGCATTTTCAAATGCTTTCCGGGTCATGATGTGTTTGGGCAAAATGTTTTTCTCCATCAGCAATTTGATGGCTTTTCCGGCTGCAAGACATTCATTGTGTTTTTCCTCACTCAGGGCCGGATTAGAAGAAGAGTATGGCAGACTCATACCCAGCGCTTCAATAGCAGAGGCCATGGTGTTGGCTGTATACATTCCACCACAGGCACCCGCTCCCGGGCAAGAATGCTGAATAATTCCTTTAAAATCACCTTCGTCCAGTTTACCTGCCATTTTCTGGCCCAATGCTTCAAATGCAGAAACAATATTCAGGTCCTGGCCTTTGTAATGACCTGGTGCAATCGTACCGCCATACACCATGATGGCCGGACGGTTCAATCTCCCCATGGCTATAATGGAACCAGGCATATTTTTATCACAGCCGGGTAATGCAATCACAGCATCATAATATTGCGCACCACAAACAGCCTCAATAGAATCTGCAATGATATCACGACTCACCAGCGAATACCGCATACCATCGGTGCCGTTGCTTATACCATCGCTCACACCAATCGTATTGAAGATCAGGCCTACCAGATCGGATTCCCACACTCCTTTCTTCACCAGTTTGGCAAGGTCATTCAAATGCATATTACAGGTGTTTCCGTCATATCCCATACTTACCACACCCACCTGTGGCTTTTTGAGGTCCTCCTCTGTTAAACCGATCCCGTACAACATGGCTTGTGCAGCTGGTTGTGTAGGATCTTGTGTAATTGTTTTACTGTATTGATTCAGTTCCATATAATGCGGCTTCTTAATGAATAATTATTGTTCGTGTACCAACTGGTGATAAGCTTGCTGAATACGGGCTCCAAGCGTAACCTTCCATGCTTTCGGAAAAACCGTGTCATCGATCGACTCCCAGCCAATTACTTCAGCTGCGGTTCCGCAGAAAAATGCAGCATCTGCCTGTTTCAGTTCATCGATGCTGTAACTGCCTTCCTGTATAGGTATATTGAGTTTCTTACAAATCTCAAACACAGTAGCCCTTGTGATACCAGGCAGGATATATCCCAATTGTGGCGTGTGCAACACACCGTCTTTTTCAAAAAAGATATTTGAACCCGGGCCTTCTGCAATATTATCATTCATGTCGAGCAGCAACGCTTCATCGAATCCCTTTGCTTTTGCTTCCTGGCTGGCCAGTATAGAGTTCACATAATGCCCCGCAACCTTGGCGTGCATTTTGAATGCTTTTGGATTGGGCCGCTGAAAAGAAGATGTAGCAACACACAGCAGCTTCTCTCCCAGAAACGGCGCCATTTCCCAGGTTTCAATGAAGAGAAAAGATTCCGTATTTGGTGCAAAACTCATATTGGCCGGCGCATACACTACAGGGCGGATGTAAGCATCTTGCTGTTCGTTGCGCTTTAACACTTCGTAGGTTGCTGCGATCAGCTCGTTTGTATCGTAGTTATAAGGCAGGTTCACAGTTTGCGCAGAAACTTTTAACCGCTCGTAGTGTTCAACTGGCTTAAAGATTTTTGTTTCTCCGGAAGCTGTTTTATACGAACGAATTCCTTCAAATACCGAATAGCCATAGTGCAGAGACTGGCTATAGAGATCTATTTTTTCCTCTGCAGCTTTTACAAATTCGCCATTGTGGTAAATAATGGTGTTGCTATTATAATATTTCATCTTCATCAGTTTATATGCACAAAAAAAGCCCCGCAGATGAGGCGGGGCTTGTATTCTAAGTTCATTAATAATTACAAAAGTCCACCTCCATGCAGTACGGGAATAATAATGACAATCACAATAATGACTGTTGTGACAGATGTGATCGTATTCATTCCTTTTTTAAACATAGAGGGTTGAGTTCTATGTAAAGATATGTTTGCACGTTTTTAAAACAAAGAACTTTTTAAAATTTTTTATTTAAAACAAACGATTGTTTGTTTTAAATAATGGTAGAAGCGTTTAAAACCGCATTATGCGCAGCCGCGGTTTTAGCGTTTCTCCTGATATAATCAGCAATCAGATCTCCAATGGCACTGGTGCCATAATTGTTGATCGGATCAATGTCTTTAGATACAAAACTGTGGGTGAGGGTCCAGTTAACGGCCTCACGAACTGCTTCTGCTTCTTCGGTCATACCAAAATGATCCAGCATCATGGCAGCAGAGAGTACAGACCCCAACGGATTAGCAATGTCTTTTCCAGCAGCCTGCGGATAAGATCCGTGAATCGGTTCAAAAAGTGCAGATCCATTTCCAACAGAAGCGGAGGGCATCAATCCCATGGAACCTGTTAATACACTGGCTTCGTCGCTGATGATGTCTCCAAACATGTTTTCGGTTAAGATTACATCGAACTGCGCCGGATTCAGAATGATCTGCATAGACGCGTTGTCTACATACATATAATCTACTGACACATCCGGAAACTGCACCGCCAGTTCACGTACTACTTTGCGCCAGAGGCGGGAGGTTTCCAGCACATTGGCTTTATCGATCAACGTCAATTTCTTTTTACGCTTTTGCGCATATTGAAATGCCGGAATGGCAACCCTTTCTATTTCTGCACGACTGTAAGCGCACTCATCGGTAGCATAGGTTTTATCTTCATTTACCGTCCGTTTTCCAAAATAAATTCCTCCGGTCAGCTCTCTGAAAATCACACAATCCACTCCTTCCAGCTGTTTGCTCCTCAACGGAGAAAGATGATGCAGTGAATGATATGTAGCAATAGGACGGATATTCGCAAACAACTGAAGCTCTTTACGCAACTTCAGCAGTCCCTGCTCAGGGCGAATGGTTGCGGTTGGATCATTATCATATTTAGGATCTCCGATTGCTCCAAATAAAATTGCATCACTCTGCTTACACATTTCGAGTGTGGCATCCGGAAGCGGGCTGCCTGTTTTGTCAATTGCATCTGCGCCCATGAGCCCATAGGCAAAATGAAACTGATGATTAAACTCATGTGCAACAGCATTCAATACCTTAACAGACTGTGCTGTTACTTCGGGTCCAATACCATCTCCGTTGATTACTGCAATTTTCTTTTCCATATACTTATGCGCTTTCTTTTTCAAATTTTGTAATGGCTTCTCTCCGGCTCAACAAAAAATCAATATCATCGTATCCGTTCAGCAGGCAGGTTTTTTTATAAGAATTGAGCTCGAAAGACTCCTGTTCACCGGTTGCGTCAATTCGGATGGTCTGGGATTCCACATCAATACTGAGTGTAGCTTCGTTTCCCTGCTCAAATATTTTTTGCAGGAACGACTCCGATACCGTTACCGGCAATACGCCGTTGTTCAATGCATTGTTTTTAAAAATATCGGCAAAGAAGCTGCTAACCACAGCGTTGAAGCCATAATCGAGAATTGCCCAGGCAGCGTGCTCTCTGGAAGATCCGCAGCCGAAATTTTTTCCGGCTACCAGAATCTCTCCGCTGTACAACGGGTTATTCAATGCAAAATCTGTCTTGGGATTGGCCTCGCTGTCGTTTTCATACCGCCAGTCCCGAAAAAGGTTTTTGCCAAATCCATCTCTGGTAGTGGCCTTTAAAAAACGGGCAGGAATGATCTGGTCTGTATCAATATTTTCCATGGGTATTGGAACAAACCGACTCTGTATTTTCTGTAATGCCTTCACTGTTCAATGTATTAAATAAGTTCTCTTATATCTGTTACAACGCCTGTTATTGCAGCTGCGGCAGCAGTCAGCGGACTTGCCAGCAATGTTCTGGCCCCTGCACCCTGACGGCCTTCAAAATTCCGGTTGCTGGTACTGATGCAGTATTCTCCGGCTGGAACCTTGTCTTCATTCATACCAAGACAGGCGCTGCAACCTGCCTGCCTGATCTGGAATCCTGCTTCTGCGAATATGCGATCAAGTCCTTCTGCATGCACTTGCTTTGCCACCTGCTGCGATCCGGGTACAATCATCACTTTCACTGCATCACTTTTCTTACGTCCCTTCACCAGTGCCGCTACTTCACGCAGGTCTTCAATACGGGAATTGGTACAGCTGCCGATAAACACATGCTGAACCGGCATTCCTATCAGGGATGCGCCACTATTCAGCCCCATGTATTGCAGGGCTTTCTCAATATTTTTCTTTTCTCCTTCATCGGAAATATGCTCCAGCACAGGAATATGGCCATTTACCGCAATACCTAAGCCCGGATTGGTTCCGTAAGTAATCATCGGAGGTATTTCAGCTGCATTGATATTGATTTCGGAATCAAAAATTGCATCCGCATCAGAATAGAGTTCCTTCCATTCGGTCAGTTTCTTATCCCAGGCATTGCCCTTGGGAGCAAACGGCCTTCCTTTTACATATTCAAATGTGGTTTCATCGGGCGCGATCATTCCGCCCCTGGCTCCCATTTCGATACTCATGTTACAAATGGTCATCCGGGCTTCCATAGACAGAGAGCGGATGGTGCTTCCGGCATACTCAACAAAAAATCCTGTAGCACCGCTTGCCGAAATTTTGGCTATGATGTACAGGATTATATCTTTTGAAACTACCCCTTTTTGCAATTCGCCTTCTATATTGATGCGCATCGTTTTGGGCTTGGTCTGCAACACGCATTGAGAGGCAAAAACCATTTCCACTTCACTTGTTCCAATTCCGAAGGCAATTGTACCAAAAGCGCCGTGTGTTGAAGTGTGGCTGTCTCCGCAAACCATCGTCATGCCGGGCTGCGTTATTCCCAACTCGGGCCCAATCACGTGTACGATTCCCTGGTAAGGATGTCCAAGGCCATAGAGCTCCACACCATGCTTACTGCAGTTATTGATCAGCTGCTCCACCTGCATCCTCGACAATTCGTCCCGGATGGGGAGGTGTTGATTGATGGTTGGTACATTGTGGTCTGCTGTTGCAATAGTTTGCTTGGGTCTGAACAAGGGAACACCTCTTTGTTCTATCCCTTTAAACGCCTGAGGGCTGGTTACCTCGTGTATAAGATGTTTATCGATGTACAATACAGAAGGACCATCCGGAATCTTTTCCACAACATGCTTATCCCAGATCTTATCAAATAATGTTTTTCCCATTTCCTGTTTATTTATGCCATAGCATTTTCTGCAACATGCGCTTCGGCCATTTGTCTTAAATCGTATTCTTCTACTTCTTTTTTTCCATCGGCTATTTCCAGAAATTGCTGATACAAGGCGTCGATATCGTTCCTGGTAAACGTATAGCCCAGTTTCTGCAGCCGGTATGCCAGGGCACTTCTTCCACTTCTTGCAGTCAGTACAATTTTACTGCCTTCGGCACCTACCTGTTCCGGATTGATGATTTCATAAGTTTGTGCATCTTTCAGGAATCCATCCTGGTGAATACCGGAAGAATGAGAAAATGCATTGGAGCCTACAATTGCCTTATTAGGCTGAACAGGCATTCGCATGGTTTCGGACACTTCCCGGCTCATCGGGTTCAGCATCTGGGTTTTAATATTCGTATACAAATCCAGGTGCTTGTGCTGTTCTATAATCATTACCACTTCTTCCAGAGAAGTATTTCCTGCCCGCTCTCCCAGTCCGTTAATGGTACACTCGATCTGTCGTGCCCCGTTAATAACCCCGCTGATGGAGTTGGCTGTTGCCAGTCCGAGATCATTGTGACAATGGCAGGAAAGAATGGCCTTGTCTATATTGGGTACATGATTCATCAGGTAGGCCATTTTAGCACCATACTGATCGGGCAGGCAATATCCCGTTGTATCCGGTATGTTAACCACCGTTGCACCGGCTGCAATCACGGCTTCCACCACCCTTGCCAGGTACTCGTTATCGGTACGACCGGCATCTTCCGCATAAAATTCTACATCATCTGTATAGTTTCTGGCCCATTTTACAGCCTGTATGGCCCTGGACAGAATCTCTTCGCGCGTAGTATTGAATTTGGATTTGATGTGATAGTCGGAAGTGCCGATTCCCGTATGGATACGGGGTCTTACTGCATATTTTAATGCCTGGGCAGCCACTTCTATGTCTTTTTCCACCGCCCTGGTAAGGCCGCAAACAGTAGCATTTTTAACAACCCGGGCTATTTGAGAAACAGATTCGAAGTCTCCGGGACTGGAAACCGGAAAACCGGCCTCAATAATATCAACGCCGAGTTCCTCCAGACGCAATGCCAGCTCAAGTTTTTCCTTGGCATTCAATTTACAGCCCGGCACCTGCTCTCCATCACGGAGGGTGGTATCAAAAATATAGACCTGCTTTCCCATATACCTTTTTTAATTTGACTTAGATACAAAAGACAGGCGCGTAATTGTTGCTATTGATTGCCTTAAATAACAACAGTACGGCCTGTCAGATTCGAATTTAGAAAGTCTTATCTTCGAAACAGAATCAAGATTGGCTTCATTTTACAGCCCGCAAATGGGTGTTTTTTTACTGAAACCCTTTGCTGTATTGATTTACGCTACAAATAAATTACGATGCCCAACCGCACTACAGACGCTCTTTTTCAATTGATCCAGTCGATGGAAAGGGCAGAAAAGCGTAATTTTAAGCTGTATATGACCCGGAATACCGCTTCGGGCAACCTGAAAGTGATCGAATTATTTGATGCACTGGATAAAATGAAGCAGTACGACGAGGCAGTTCTGCTGAAAAAAAACAAACGGATTCAGAAACCACAGCTTTCGAACCTGAAGGCGCATCTGTATCACGAGATCCTGGCCAGCATCCGCCTGCTGAAGCAGGGAGACAACATCGACCTACAATTACACGAACAATTGGATTTTGCCCGGATCCTTTACAACAAAGGGTTGTACCTGCAAAGTCTGAAAATCCTGGATAAGATCAAAGAATTGGCCAAGGCCAATAACCAGGTAACTTATATACAGCAGGTGCTGTTTCTGGAGAAAAAAATTGAAACCCTGCACATTACCAGAAGTATGCAAGACAGGGCCGAAAGCCTCTGCAATGAAGTAGACGAAACCAATGCACGACTATCGGTCATCAGCACCCTGTCTAATTACTCCCTGCTGTTATACGGCTGGTATATTAAAAACGGGCATGCCCGGCATGAGGAAGACAAGGCAGAACTGGACGCTTATTTTACCGATCCCGTTTTTCAGGATTCCGGCCTGTACAAAGGTTTCTATGAAAAGCTTTACCTCTATCAGTGCTATTGCTGGTATGCCTTCATTAACCAGGACTTTCTCATGTATTACCGGTATACACAAAAATGGGTAGACCTGTTTCATACCGAGCCCAAAATGATTGAGATAGAAACGGCGCATTACATCAAAGGAATGCACAACCTTTTATCGGCACATGTAGACCTGCGGAATTACCGAAAGTTCAATGAAACCATTCTGGTCTTTGAAAAATTCATTCAAACACCTGTGGTACAGGAGAATCAGAACAACCTGATCCAAACCTTTACCTATCTCTATACCGCCAAGCTGAACAAACACTTTATGGAAGGAACTTTCAGCAAGGGGTTGTACCTGGTTCCGGAAATAGAAGACAAACTGAAAGAATATGAACTCTTCCTCGACAGACACCGGATACTCGTATTCTATTACAAATTTGCTTCACTGTATTTTGGTTGCGGAGAATTCGAAAAAAGCATCGACTACCTCCATAAAATCATTAACCTGAAAGTAGATCTCCGGATCGATCTGCAGTGTTATGCCCGCCTCCTGCATCTGATTGCACACTACGAACTTGGAAATGATGATATCCTGGAATACCTGTTGAAGTCTGTTTACCGGTTCATGGCTAAAATGCAAAACCTGAGCACAGCGGAGGAAGCTGTATTCAGTTTCCTCAGAAAGGCATTCAGCAGTTCTACCAAAAAAGTAAAACCCTTGTTCGAGGAATTGCTGGAAAAACTAAAAGCGCTAAAAGACCAGCCGCTCGAAAACAGGGCTTTCATGTACCTCGACATTGTATCCTGGCTGGAAAGCAAGATTCAGCAAAAACCGGTTCAAACCATTATCCGGCAAAAATTTCTGGAAGCAAAGAAAAGAGGAGCAGCACCCGCTTAGCGCTTCAGCAAGATTCCATCGGAAAGCGGAAATTGGATGTGCATGGCACAACCTTTATTGGGCGCTGTATCTATACGAATTTCTCCGTTGAACAATTCGACCCGGGTAGTAATATTATACAGACCAATTCCTTTTTTCTGCTGCATGAGATCGAATCCAATACCATCGTCTGTAATGGAAAGTTGAATGTACTCTGGCGTTCTGTTTAATCTGATGTTCACCACATAAGCATCTGCATGCTTCAGTATATTATTCACCTGCTCCTGAATGATCCGGAAAATACTCAGTTTGAAGTCGTATTCTATATCATCCTCGTAAAAATTGTCGGCTGAAAATTCCATCTCCATTTCTTTCACAGCACCCACATCTTCCAGGATACTTTCGATGGCTTTTACAAGACCAAAATCTTTGATCAACGGCGTTACCAGACTTTTGGTCAGACTCCGGATTTCTTCAATAGCATTCAGTATATAGCTTGCAGATTGTTTCAGTAATTCGGAACCACCTTGTTTTTTTTCTGCCGAAGCAATATACATCATAGCAACGGTCAGCTGTTGGTTCACATTGTCGTGCAGTTCCCTGCTGATATCATGACGCTCTTTTTCCTGGGTAACAATAACGGCTTCGGCTATTTCTTTCTGTTTCAGCACCCTTTCTTCTTCCAGCTTACGCTCAAGGGTTATTCTGGAGGTAACGTTATTGGCAATGGACATCATAGCCAGCTTACCATTATAATCGATCGGATGTGTGGAAATTTCCATAAAAACAGTTTCACCCTTTCGGTTATGGTGTTTCCATATCCGGCTTGCTCTGTTGAACTGTCCCTGACTGTAATTTTCCATTGTGCGCTTCAATTCTGCATAAGAATCTTTGGGCCTGAGATCCCAAAGCGTTCGCTCCAGGAACTCCGCTTTGGAGTACCCATATTCTTTCTCGGCAACTCCGTTTACTTCCAGAATTTGCAGCGTATCCATATCCCATATATAGATAGCCATTGGATTATTGTAGAAAAGACTGGAATACAACTCCCTGCTCACACGGATGTTCTCCAGATTCTTTTTCCGTTCAATGCTGTATTTGATCGATTTGGCCAGCAGCTTTTCATCAAACTCTCCTTTTACCAGGTAATCCTGTGCGCCGCGAGACATGGTTTCCAAAGCCATTTCGGTATCTACCAACCCTGTCAGTACAATAATCGGGATCGTAGGTGCTAATTGGTTGATGTGCAGAAAAGATTCTATTCCGGAACTATCTGTAAGGGAGAGATCCAGTAAAATCAGGTTGGGTTTCTGTTCACCCAGCATCACGGCAGTTTCTGCATAGCTTGTTGTTCTCAGAATATTCCCGATCTGTAACCTGGTTTTCCACAACAAGCCTTCCAGCACAAACAGATCGGCCGGATTGTCTTCTACTACCAGTATATTCAATAAACTATTGGAATCAGACATAAATGCGCTCGATAACATCTTTGTATTTCTCCATCACCACTTTCCGCTTCAAACTCAGTTTAGGCGTCATCTCACCTGTTTCAACAGTCCACTCCCGGGGCAATAATTCAAACTTTTTAATCTGCTCTACGTGATTAAAGAAGTTATTAAAGCTTTCCACCAATTCGCGGTAAAGCTCCAGCACCCTTGGATTATGTATCACATCTTCTTGTGTTGTATACGGAATGCCCTTTTCACGCATCCATTCCAGCAGTACTGGGAAAGAAGGCACGATCAATGCTCCTACAAACTTTCTTTCGGAACCTACCACCATCACCTGCTCAACAAAAGGACTTTCTTTCAGCTTGTTTTCAATAGGCTGTGGCGCAACATATTTTCCACCACTGGTTTTAAACAATTCTTTTTTGCGGTCGGTAATCTTGAGGAATTTATTGTCTACCCAAACCCCAATATCTCCGGTCAGCAACCATCCGTCTACCACAGTTTCTGCGGTAAGATCCGGACGCTTGTAATATCCTTTCATAACGCATGGCCCCGAAACAAGTATTTCCCCGTCCTCGGCCAGCTTCACCTGAACGCCCTCCAGTGGAGGACCAACCGTGCCAAACTTGGTACCGCCCTCCTCCTGTCTGTTTACACAAACCACGGGGCTGTTTTCTGTTGGACCATATCCCTCATATACGGGAATCTGTGCGGCATTAAAAATGCGCAACAGCTTAACCTGGCAGGCAGCGCCACCGGTAATGATAAATGAAATATTGCTGCCAAGCGCTTCACGCCATTTAGAAAAAATCAGTTTATTGGCAATCGCCAGTTGCATATTGTACCATAAACCACCACTGATCCTGTTGTCGTATTTTTCTGCCAGATCCACTGCCCAGAAAAACAGCTTGCGTTTGGTACCGGTAAGTTCACCGCCCTTGACCATGATCTTTTCAAACACTTTTTCCAGCAACCTGGGCACGGTGGTAAAGCCATCCGGCTGAACTTCTTTCAGGTTCTCCCCGATTGTTTCCAGGCTTTCGGCATAATAGATGCTAATTCCGCTGAACAAATAAATATAGGTACAGGTTTTTTCAAAAATATGGTTGAGCGGAAGAAAGCTCAGTACTTTTTTATCGGGAGAATCGTGGAAGGGGAAGCTCGCTTTGGCGAACTTTACGTTAGAGCAAATGTTTTTGTGCGTAAGCATTACTCCTTTAGGGGTTCCGGTTGTTCCGGAGGTATAAATGATGGTTGCCGTATGTTCTTCAGGAATCTCTTTTTTAAGCTGCTTTACTTTATCAAGTGAATCCTGACCAGCAAGAGCGGATACTTCGGACCAATGCATTTGCCCTTCAATTTTATCAAAAGTATACACCCCTTTGATGGAAGGCACTTTTGGACGCAGGTCCAATATTTTATGCAACAGCTCCTGGCTGCTTACAAAAATGTATTTAACAGCAGCATCATTTAAGATGAACTCCAGTTCCAATGGATTGGTGGTGGGATAAACAGGAACCAGGATGGCACCGATCTGCTGTACGGCCAGGTCGGTAAACACCCACTCGGGTCTGTTACTGCTGATGATGGCGATCTTATCACTGTTCTCGGAGCTAAAATCATTACCACTTACCCCCAGTTCCAGCAATCCTGCACTAAATCTGTTGATCATGTCTGCAGTTTCCTGTGTACTGTAATGCCTCCACTGGCCATTCTCTTTTGCAGCGAGCATGTCTTTTTTGGGGAAATAGGCAAGCTGATGGTCCAGGCAATCAAACAGTCGGCTGTAATTCATATGCAATCGTTAATTGGACGATCAAATTAGTAAAATAACTACAAATAAAAAAGGAAAGGCATAAATAGCAACCTCAGCGCATCACATATTACTATTGCATGTAATACTGTCCGGTAACTAGTTTAAACACACGGCTCTGTTGAAATTCCTGAAAATTCGTTGTTTCGCCTGCATGTGTGTTTTGCCACAGCAGATAAGCATCTTTATTCACGGTTTCTCCAAGCAACCATTGGTTATATGCTTCAAAAAGACCCTGGCGTATCAGGTACTGCCATTGATCAAACAGGCGGTATGGAAAGCGGTCGGCAGCAGCGTTGTACCAATCCAGTACAAATCTGGTGCGAATACTGCTGATATTATCTATAGAAAGACCATTTGCAATCAGCTGGCTGTTCTTATTGTAATGCTGCAGCACCTGCTTTTCAAATGCTGTAAGTGCAGCTATTTTTGATAACCCATTAATAACACCTGGTTTCAACAACCCGGCCAGAGATGCAGCCAGACTTGCTTTCATTTCTTTGGTTCTGGATGTAAAGCTCTCCAGATTCACAAACAATTCGCTGTAGAGCAATACACGAACAAGGTTTTGCTGCTGCTGGTAATATTGAACCGCATGATAATAGTTCCCGCTGTAGTTCGGATCTTTCTCTATTCCCAGCTCCCATTGCGCAATGGCTTCTTTGGGCTGATTGTCTTCCTTCAGGCTTTCGCCCAGTTCGCTGTACAACATGCCGCTGCCTGGAAATTTTTTCAATGCTGAGCGGTACATTTTATTGGCTTCCTTATAAGCTGCAATGGCTTTATAGGAAAGACCCAGGATCTGAAAGGTTTGCTGATCAGCACTGTCCGTTGCCACAGCTGCTTTACCGGCTTCAATAGCCCCGGCAAAATCCCGCTGCAGATAATAAACATAAGAAAGATTTTTGAGCAACTCCGGGTTCAGCGGCTCCAGTTGACGGGATTGTTGTAAGAAGGCTGCAGCACGATCATACTCTCCCTGCTGCATCAGTACCCTTGCATTTTCAAGTGCAGGTTTTACCGTGCCGGTTTGGGAAAAACCTGTCTGAAAACAAAGCAGGCCCATCAGCAACAATCCACAATACTTCATAAATAGGTATTAGTTTCCGATCAGATTGGTCAGTAAGCCATCTCTGAGCTTGGGTTCAAACCAGGTACTTTTGGGTGGCATTACATTTCCGCTATCGGCAATGGTAAAAAGCTGATCGATGGTAACAGGATACAGGCTGAATGCACAGGCCATTTCACCACTGTCTACCCGCTGCTCCAACGCTGCAAGTCCACGGATACCACCCACAAAATCGATTCTTTTATCAGTACGCTGGTCCAGTATTCCGAGAATCGGACCAAGCACCTGTTCCTGTAATACGCTTACATCCAATACACCAATGGGGTCATTCGTATAAGTACCCTCTTTTGCAATTAAGCGATACCAGTTATTTTCCAGATAAAGCCCCATGGTATGTAATGTTTCCGGGCGATAAGTTTGTTTGCCCAACAGGGTAATTTCAAAAGATTTTTCCAGCGCCGTCAAAAAAGCAGCTGCAGACAAACCATTCAGGTCTTTGATCACCCTGTTGTAATCCATGATGTACAACTGGTCGGAAGGGAAAAGTGTCGTGAGAAAATAATCAGCAGCGGGGGTTGCCTTATTGCCCAGTTGTACCCGCACTTTTGCAGCTGAAGCCGCTCTGTGGTGGCCATCGGCAATATATGTACAGGGAACTTCTTCTTTAAATAAACGGGTAATTTCTTCCACCACATCAGAATCACTAACAATCCAAACCGTATGCTGAATGCCATCCTCCGCAGTAAAGTCGTAGGCTGCCGTTTTAGTGGTTTTCCATTTATCAATCACCACATCAATTTGTGCGTTGTTGCGGTAG
This sequence comes from Sediminibacterium sp., assembly GCA_028687975.1. Taxonomy (GTDB): domain Bacteria; phylum Bacteroidota; class Bacteroidia; order Chitinophagales; family Chitinophagaceae; genus Sediminibacterium. The sequence continues at coordinate 2,244 of JAQTZD010000002.1, read as the reverse complement.
GCAAGGAACACATTTCCTGTCTGAGCACCCGATACGGTAATATGATTGATTCTGTCCTGCTCTTTTTCGGGGCGGGTAAATTCGTGTTTTTTAATAATACCGTTTTCATAATCGTCTACACTGCTCACACAAACCAAACCTGTCTGGCTTCTGCCATTCATGATCAACTGGTATATATAATAACAGTCCTTCGACTCCCGGAACAATACATCGCGCTGAATAAAAGCATCCAGGTTGTTTTTAGCCTGCTGATACACTTCAGGGGCATGCACATCTGTTTTATCGGAAAGATCTATTTCACTTTTGGTGATATGTAAAAAACTATAAGGATTTCCCTGAGCTTCTATCTTAGCTTCTGTACTGTTGAGAACGTCGTAAGGAAGACTTGCTACTTGTTTAGCCAGTTGTGGTTGAGGCCTTAATGCCTTGAACGGTTTGATAATTGCCATGCCGCAAATATCGGTGAATAAATCACAAAAGAAAAGTTATGCTTATAAGCCCCTGTTATGCATGCTTTTGTGCAAAAGCATGCATCAGGTCGCAGAATGCCTGTACACTTTCCATTGGCAGGGCATTGTACATGCTTACCCGAACACCGCCAACCGTTCTGTAACCTTTCACACCAATCATGCCTTCCTGCTTACACAGCGCCAGAAAAGGTTCTTCCAGTGCAGGATCATTCAGGAAGAAAACAGCATTCATTTGGCTGCGGTCTTCCTTGGCAACAGGTGCATCAAACAGCGGTAACGCGTCGATGGTATTATAAAGCAGTTCGGATTTGGTTTTATTTCTCCTGCCCATTTCTGCAAGGCCGCCCTGTTCAATGATCCAGCGCAGGGTCAGCATGCTAACATATACTGCAAATACAGGCGGCGTATTCATCAAAGAGCCTGCCTCTATGTGCTTCTGGTAGTTCATGATGGTAGGAATAGGGCGGTTGATTTTGCCAAGAATCTCTTTCTTAATTACCACGAGGTTTACACCTGCGGCGCCCATGTTTTTTTGTGCACCTGCATAAATAAGTGCACATTTTTTGAAATCGGTGGGCCTGCTGAAAATATCACTGCTCATATCGGCCACCAGGGGTACATGGGTATCCGGATATGTATGCCACTGCGTGCCCTCCACCGTATTATTGGAAGTAAAATGCAGGTATGTGGCATCTTCCGGTATGGGAAACCCTTTATTGATGTAACGATACTGACGATCGCTGCTGTCGGCAACCACCTGTACATTCCCAAACAGTTTGGCTTCTTTGAAGGCCTTATTGCCCCAAACACCGTTGTCGCAATAAGCCGCTGTAGCTTTGGTATCGAGCAGGTTCATCGGCACCTGCATAAACTGGGTAGTGGCACCTCCGTGCAGGAACAGCACTTCGTATGCATCGTCCAGTTCCATGAGTTGCTTAACCGAATCCTTCGCATCCTGCAGAATTTCCTGAAACCAGTTGGTACGATGACCAATTTCCAGCAAGGACAATCCTGTTTGATTATAATTAATAATAGCCTCGGCAGCCTGGGTCAGCACCGCCTGCGGTAAGATAGATGGACCGGAATTAAAATTATGCAACTTCATATTCAAAACTTGAAGCGCAAATTAAACCGATTATCTTTACAAAATGCAACTCCCTTCTTCTCTGCTCGAAAATGCCGTAGCCCAATTTGCCAAACTCCCCGGAATTGGTAAGAAAACGGCGCTGCGACTGGTATTGCATTTGTTGAAACAGGATGTGAACGAAGTACAATTATTCGGGGAAACCATTGCCAAAATGCGGCGCGACATCCGGTTTTGTCAACGTTGTCACAACATCAGCGACGGAGATATTTGTTCTATTTGCGCCAATTCGCAACGAAACCAGCGGGTCATTTGTGTAGTGGAAAACATCCGGGATGTGATTGCCATCGAAAGCACGCAGCAATTCAATGGAACCTATCATGTACTGGGTGGCATCATTTCTCCCCTCGACGGAATAGGTCCCGAGCAGCTCACCATCGAATCGCTGATCAACAGGATAGCCCAGGAGCAGGTGGAAGAATTGGTATTTGCCCTCAGCCCGAATATTCAGGGAGACACTACCATTTATTATATCCAGAAGAAAATGGCCAGTCCGGACTGTAAAATCACCACCATTGCCCGGGGGATCGCTTTTGGAGGCGAACTGGAATATGCCGACGAAATGACCCTTGCCAGGAGCATCGCCAACCGGCTACCGGTACAGCAGTATGTTAAATAATATTATATTTT
>JAQTZD010000052.1:13215-20298 GCA_028687975.1 Sediminibacterium sp. | reverse complement strand
ACTTTCTTTACCTCAGGAAATGAATCCAGCAAAACCTTGGCAGTTTTCTGAACCGCATCTACTGTATTAGACAGCGAGGACCCTGTAAGCAACCTGGTTTCCACCGCAAAATCACCTTCTTCCAGTTTGGGAATAAACTCCCCCCCAAGGGTGGTCATAATGTAAAATGCCACAGCAAAAAGCGCCACACTCACCGATACGATTGTTTTGGGAAAGTTCAGCACCTTCCGCAACAAAGGCGAATACCAGTTGGTTACCCTTGTCATCATCCTGTCGGATAAACTGGGTTTTACGCCCAGCTTCTTACTCAGGAACAGGGAACTCATCATGGGAATATAAGTCAGCGACAAGAGGAATGCACCCAGGATTGCAAAGGAAACTGTTTCTGCCATCGGGCGGAACATTTTACCTTCTATGCCTTCCAAGGTGAGCACCGGCAAGTAAACCACCAAAATGATGATCTGTCCGAAAGCTGCAGCATTCATCATTTTTTTGGAACTACCGGCCACTTCTTCATCCATTTCATGCTGACTCAGCACCGCATTTCCCGTACCCCTGTGCCGGATACCAAAATGCAGTTTGTGCAGAACTGCTTCTACAATAATTACTCCGCCATCTACCAGCAATCCAAAGTCGAGCGCACCCAGGCTCATGAGGTTACCACTGGTTCCTGCCAGGTTCATCATGATCATGGCAAAGAGCAGCGACAAAGGAATCACGGAGGCTACGATAAAGCCAGCCCGGAGATTCCCAAGAAAAATCACCAGTACAAATACCACAATCAGGGCACCTTCGATCAGGTTGGTCTTTACCGTACCAATGGCATTGTCTACCATCTTGGTCCGGTCCAGGAAGGGCTCAATAGTAACGCCTTCCGGCAAGGAAACTTCAATGGTTTTGATTTTTTCCTTGATATTATGAATCACTTCGTTGCTGTTAGCACCCTTCAGCATCATCACCACAGCGCCGGGCACTTCTCCTTCCGCACCATACACTGTGGCACCATACCGGATGGCCTGACCATATCGCACAACAGCTATATTCTTAATCAGTACCGGAATGGAGCCATTGACCCTTTTCACCACAATATTCTCCATATCGGCAAGGTTCTTCACCAGACCTTCCGTACGAATAAAGAGTACATTGGGTCCTTTTTCGATGTAGGCACCACCCGCATTCTGGTTATTGTTTTGCAAAGCAGCAAACACATCGGATATCGTGAGTCCGAAGCTTTTCAGCTGATCGGTTTTCACCGCCACTTCATATTGCTTCAGTGATCCGCCAAAGCTGCTCACATCCGCCACCCCCCTGGTACCAAGGAGTTGCCGGCGAACAATCCAATCCTGTATGGACCGAAGCTCCATCAAACTATATTTGCCCTCGTAGCCAGGCTTTGCTTTAACCACGTATTGAAAAATCTCTCCAAGTCCGGTTGTAACAGGTCCCATTTCGGGAGTACCCATTCCGGCGGGAATCTGCGACTGAACCGTTATCAGGCGCTCACTGATTTGCTGACGCGCCCAGTAAACATCGGTGGCATCATCAAATACCACAGTTACAATACTCAATCCAAAGCGGGAAAAACTTCTTTGTTCCTTGATACCCGGAACATTGCGGGTAGCCTGTTCTACAGGAACAGTAATAAAACGTTCTACATCCGGCGCTCCCAAACCAGGAGAAACCGTGATCACCATTACCTGGTTATTGGTGATATCCGGAACCGCATCAATCGGCAGCTTCAGCAGTGAAATGATACCGTAAATGATCAATCCCAACGTAAATAGTGCCACAATGAGTTTGTTCCGAATGGAAAAATCAATGATCTTATTCAGCATGAGTCTACTTTATAGCCAACAACAGCATTTCGTTGTTGAAAATGTATAATAAATGAATCACATGCAGCCTCTGCTGCATGAAAGTTGAATTAATAAGATCAGGCGAGCCGGGGGGGCTGAAAAATTTTCGCCATCGGCTGAAATGTGTAGGAACTGATATAAATGCCTGAAAAGTTCCGGGCTGGTGCAGGTATTGCGGGAACAGCCACTTCAATTTTCTGTAATGGCATACTGATGGCACTGATCATGCAGCCGTCTGAAGAATGCGTTTTGAAGGGAAGTTGCATATCCTGTTCATGATCGTCGTCGATCACCGGATTGATGTAGTGCATGTAAACGAACCCGGCAACACTCAGCTGGGGATTCTGCTCATGGTGAACCTGAAAATGTTGAATCATGAAGGGTACCTTCAGCAACTGATTAGCATCCGTTGCTCCCACAAGATAAATCATTAAAGTCAGCAATGCTGCTATCCGTTTCACCCTGCTAAGTTACCTAAATTAATTTACAAAATTCCACCATATGCCCACCCTGGTCCATAAGGTGGGGGCAGGATAGTCTGTGGCGGTAAAATTTCGCTTAGTAAAGCCGAAGCTGCCGTTGGCCGTGGTGAGGGTATTCAGGTTCTCCACCCGTATAAATCCTTTGAAACTCTTGATCCTGAAGTGGAGAAAAGCATGAATATCGGGCCGGTTGCTGATGGTTTGTGCAGTCTGATAGAAAAACTGGCCCGTCATCGGGCTGTAATTGTTCATTTGATAGGTGGTACTGTACCGCAGTTCCAGGCCGGTGGAGAGAAAGAGGTTGGTGTAAAAATTGCCTTCGAATGCCAGCCTTTGGCGCGTCAGCAATACAGGCAGATTAACCGGCGGCTTACCGGTGGTTTGCTGAATATGTACTTCGGCGTACCAGTTCCAGTGTTTGGAAAGCCTGAATTTTTTTTCCGCAGCTATATGCAGTACGTTGAATAAAGTTGCTTCCTGGCGGGCGGTGAAAAAACTGTCGAAATACATGTAATTGCTTACCGCAAAATACTCTCCTGAAAGTTTAAAATTAAATCCGGGATGCTCATAATCGGCGAACAGCCGGATGATATTTTCCTTGTTGAACTGCCCCTTGTTGCTTACAGGAAAACTACTCAGCGGATTCAGTAAAAAGGAAGGGGAGCGGTTCACATTCTGGAAGCCCAGATGCAGGAATCCGGTCTTTTTGCCCAGCAGCCGCTTTAAATGAACGATGGCGCTGTAATCCCCGGAATTCATACCGTTGAGGTACAACTGTCCGCCGGCCTCCAGGTCCCAAACCTGGTTTCGGGTACGGTTGCGGTATTCACCAATGGCATATATATTGTGAAAACTGGCTGTAGCTGTGGTATCAAAACTACCCTTCAGGTTCTGCAGGGCAATACCGGCCTTGAAAAACTGACTCTGGTTGTTTTTATCAGGGAAAGTAATCAGGCTGAATTCGTTCTGAATATTGGTCCAACTGTCTTTAAAATTGATTTCTTTTCCGGCGGGCGTGGTATAGTTGAAATAGCGGGCATACCGAACAGAATCCACACTCCTGTCTGTAAAATTGGCGCTCTGAGAACCGAAGCGAAGGGTGTGCTCCACCCGAAAACGCGGATAAAATATTTTATAGGTTACCGAATCGGTAACGATGGAATCCTTCTTGCCAAAATCCAGGTGATGCCGGAACAGGAACATAGACTCCTTCTGTACATTTCCGGTTGTAACTCCGGTATTAAACGGATTCCGGATGGCGGCTCCCGCCCTGCCCATGCGGGTTTCCAGCTCATAGGGATCGTTCAGCGCAAGGCTGTCTATCTTCAATTTATCTACCAGGCCACCGTTTTCCGAAGAAGCTGCCTTGTTAGACAACCAGACCAGGAAGAACTCGTATTTACGATTACTGGTTTGGTAATGAGAAGTAAAGCGAAAATTATTGTGACTGGCATTCTGGTTCTTCAACATGCCCGGAGAATTACTGAACCGGTATTCCACACCAAAATTAAAATTGGTTTTCCGGTTCTGTGTATGCTTCACGTCTACCAGTTGTTCCGCCTTACTGCCCAGCAGGTAACCGAATTCGGTATAGGGCCGGGTAGTCTGGTAAAACTTTGTATTTTCCAGGGTAAACTTGTATACGTCGTATTGATGAAACCCTGCATCAAATCCGGCTTTCATCAGGGGATTAAATAGAAAGGAATTGGCTGCAGTTCCATAGTTGCCCAAATGATAATAGCTGGAAGGCAGCGGGAATCTGGTGGTAAAATCGTTGATGGAAGAATCCAGGATGCGGTTTCGGGTAGAATCGAAATACCGGTAGAAAATGGTGATCGAATCTGCCAGAAAATCCCTTTTTTGCAGGGAATCTTTTTTAGACTTACTCCCTGTTCCCAAATTTCCCAGTCGTTGTGCGCCGGGAAAATTGCCCAGTTGCTGCATACCTTGTGCCGATGCAAAATCCGCACCCGCAAAAAGCAAGAGCACCAATAAAAAGCTTTTACTATACCGGGCTATCATAAATGAATTAAAGCGCTTTAATCAATTCACTGATCAGCAAAGTCAGCTTGGGTTCTGCGTCTTTTGCAGCCTGCAATACTTCCTCGTGTGTAATAATATTCTCTTCATCACGGATACCGAGATCGGTAATTACGCTGGCTGCAAAAACTTTCATCCCGCAATGAACCGCTACGATATTTTCCTGAACCGTACTCATGCCAACTGCATCACCGCCCAGCAGATGGATCATTTTATACTCTGCCCTGGTTTCGAATGTAGGGCCGGTTACCCCTACATAAACCCCCTCACGGATGTCTATCCGGTTGGCTTCGGCAATATCCTGAACCTGTTTGATCAGGTCTTTGCAATAAGGCTGACTCATATCCGGGAAACGGGTGCCAATGCTTTCTTCATTCTTTCCGATCAGCGGGTTGGTGACGAACATACTGATATGGTCGTTGATCACCATCAGATCGCCCACTTTAAAGCTGGTGTTAACACCACCGGCAGCATTGGAGAGCAGCAGGGTTTTAACCCCAAGGGTATGCAGTACCCGGATTGGATAAGTAACCTGTTGAGGAGTGTATCCTTCGTAGAAATGGAAACGGCCCGACATCACCCATACTTTTTTACCGCTCAGCTCGCCCAGGATCAGTTTTCCGGAGTGACCCTGTACGGTACTAACAGGAAAATGAGGAATTTCTTCGTAAGGAATGGCAATTTCTGTTTTAATAACATTGGCCAGATTACCCAGGCCACTACCCAGGATAATGCCTACAGCGGCTTCTGATTTTACTTTATTCTGAATAAAGGCCCTGGTTTCGGCGAGTTGGTTTAATAAGATAGACATAGTTCAAATTAATCGTCAAATATAGGTCAAAAAATAAGGCCATCAACTGTTAGCTGATGGCCTTAGGTAAGGTATGAAAGTTAAACTTAACTTAAACGCTTTACGTTAACGGCATTTAATCCCTTACGACCTTCCTGTACGTCAAAAATCACTTTGTCGTTCGCTTCGATCTGGTCGATCAGTCCGTTTGCATGTACGAAAGTTTCTTTGTTGGAATCATCATGCTTAATAAATCCAAAACCTTTTTCTTCGTTAAAGAACTTTACAGTTCCTTGAATTTGTGTGTCCATTGTAATTTGATAAAATGAATAAAGCGCAAAGATAGCCTTATTCACCTCCCCCACCTAATTAAAACTGAAATGAGCAGTACAAAAAAGCAGCATCCAATGCGTTCACTCCAGTTAAACAATGCTATCTATATGGTTTTCAGCCATATTTACCCAAAATGTTAAATTATTATCACCGCTGGTACTGCAGGTTGAAATTATTGATATTGGAGTACCCGATCAGTTCATCGTGCCTGCCTCCCATCGACCTGTAATAAACCAGAACAGTGTAGGTGTTTTCTGTTTCCCATGCATTACCTTCCGTTTGTGAAGGATCCGATTTGGCAGCAGGATCGGCCATATCCCTGGTAACATAGGCATAACTGTAATAGCCCTGCTTCAGCAACAATTTCTTAGTATACATCTGCTTGCCGGGATCATATTGCATCAAAGAGCTGTCTCCGATCTGATTGCCGGTGAGTTCACCCACGAGGTATACTTTTTTCCCGGCTAAATATTGTCCTTTTTCGGGCACAAAACTAAACAGGACTTCTGCATAGTCGGATTGCCACCATGGATTCACGGCATCGGTGGTTTTGATATCACTAAATCCGTTTCTGTCTCTGTAATACAGGTATTGTAATCCGGAACGAACCCGGTCGGGCTTTATGAAAATTTGGACCGGAACGGTACTCCGGTCTATTTGCTCTACCCGGTCCGATTCAAAACGAAAACTTTGCAGGTCGGCCCAGCGATATTCTTTGCCCCCCGCAAAAATACAATCCTGTTCTGCATTGAATTCCATTACACTGCCCCGGATAAAAGCGGGTTGAATATTTACGGCAGCATCGTCCCATCTTCCGTTTTGGAGGATCACCGTTTTAAATTGCTGCGGAGTGATCATCTGGAGCTGGGGAACATTTACTACCAGCTGAATTTTCTGGTGGGTTCTGCTGATCTGGTTATCGAAGGGCTGCTGAAAGCGGGCGCCAATATTGGTTTGTTGGTCTGCTACATAAAAACGCTTCGTAAAAACCACCCTGGACAGATCTCCGTCTGCATACACTTTCAGCAAATAATTTCCACTGCGCGAAGGAACCGCATTCCTTTCCGGAAGCATGGCCTGGTAATGCACGTAGGGTACTTGTGCAACAGAAGATATCCTGTACTGACTGATCCGGTTTTGCTGAAATCCCCTGATATAATCAAAAGGGCCCCATTGCGCTTCCGACCAATCGGCATTACACAACTGATACGTATAAAAATAGTTGCGGGCATAACCCACCAAATCGTCAAAATGCAATTCCAGCTGATCGGCCGAGTTCAATGCAATCACCGGCAATGCCAGCTGATCGTTTTGCGGAAACAATTTAACGGTACGGATCGAAGGGCTGTATACCTTATCCGGCTGCAGCTGCGCGAGCAGCAAAAAAGGAAAAAGGAGCGCTGTTAAAAAGGTTCCTGTTGATTTCATCATAAGGATAAACTTACAAAATTCACTGTTTCTTCAATTGTTTTGTTCCATTCGCAAACACAGTGTAGTTTTGAAACAGTCAAAAACCGTACCATTTGAACACTTCGTTCTTCATTGCAAAAAGACTGGCATTCAGCAAACAACAGTCTTTCTC
>JAQTZD010000052.1:0-13115 GCA_028687975.1 Sediminibacterium sp. | reverse complement strand
TGCGCCTGATCAGACGAGTGAACAACTGGGAAGCAGACCAGATCGGCGGATACGAAATCTTCATCAACGACTACAGTAAGGCGGATACACTCAACACGGAACTCCTGAACAACCTGCCTACACAATGGATGAGCCGTACCATACAATCCATCTATCCCAATATTTTTGACTGGCTGGATATACAGGACGTAAACCGGGATGTCATTTTCATCATCATGTCTGTAGTTGCCGTAATCAATTTAATCACCTGCCTGTTGATCCTGATACTGGAAAGAACCCGAATGATTGGATTGCTGAAAGCCCTAGGCGCAACAGAAGGCAGCATTATCCGGATATTTCTTTATTACGCCACAGTTGTGGCAGGCATCGGCATCGGGGCCGGATTTATCATTGGAACCGGTATTTGTTTATTGCAGCAATCCACAGGATTCATTGCTCTGGATGAAAGTGCCTATTATGTATCCGCAGCACCTGTAAAAATCATCTGGTGGCAACTGGGGCTGGTTTGTTTGTGCACCTGGATCATCTGCTACCTGGTACTGACTATACCGGCCTACCTGGTCAAAAAGATTAATCCCATTACCGCCATTCAGTTCCGCTAAACTGGTCTGTAAGGAGAATTTCGTTGATTCACCCACTAACTGGCAGCTCCCTTTCCCGTGAGGTGCGAAAGCAAAATACCCGTAGCCACTGCGGCATTCAGTGATTCCGCTTCACCGATACGGGGGATATTTACGGGACGATCGATCAGGGGGAGCAATTCAGTATGAATTCCCTTCGATTCATTTCCGATCACCAAAACACCCGGACGGGCATCCTGAATACCATACACGGGTTGCCCTTTCAGCAAGGCCCCGTAAACCGGCACTTTAACCGATTGCAAGAATCCCTCAACCGGCATATAATACACTTTTACCCGCGTAATGCTGCCCATGGTACTTTGTACCACTTTGGGATTGAATGCATCTACAGAGTCTTCAGAAGCAACAATCGTATCTATTCCAAACCAGTCGGCAATCCGGATAATGGTACCCATATTGCCCGGGTCCTGGATACCATCCAGGGCAATCATCCATTTATTTTCAACAACCTGTAAAGGCTCCGATTGGGGTTCTTCCACAATGGCCAGTACCTGGTTGGCTTTCTGGAGCAGGCTGATCTTCTGAAGCTCATCTTCCGAAACCCTTACCAGATCGTAATTTTCAGAAACCGGGCGATTCCATTGATCGGTTGCATAGATTTTCCGGATCAGCAGACTGCTGTTGATCAGCTCATCTACCAGCTTTACTCCCTCCGCAATAAACAGGCCCGACTCCTGTCTTTGTTTTTTGTGGGATAAAGATTGAATATATTTGGCCTCATTCTTGCTTAACATCTGAGTATGTATTTGACCTTCAAAAGGCCGTTTAAAAACTATTTGTACTTCCTGCTGCTGATTGCAGTAATGGTCAGCTCCTGCTCGGAACAAAGAAGAACCAGTGTAAAAAATTATCCCAAAAACCGCGCATTTGTTTACCAGAACAAAATAGAACTGACCGGAAACTTTACCAAAGATGAGAAAAAACGGCTATTAAATCAATTGGAGAATTACTGGGACGACAGTATGAAAGTGAAGAAGGTACAGGTCTTTGGATTTTTCTATAAAATCAAAAGTCCATCCGTATTCGACAGCTCCAGATTCAGCCGTTCCATCAATTTCATGAATGCCTACCTTAACTCGCAGGGATACTATTACGCCGACTTCAAAAAAGACTATCATTTAGATACGGTAAAGGATCAGATCAGGGCCTTTATTTCCATGCAAATTGATCCGGGCAAGAACATCACCATCGATACCGTATTATACGATCTGGACGATCCGGTGCTGGACAGTATTACCAAACAGGAATCCAAAAAAAGTTTACTGGTTCAGGGACAGCCCTACACCATACAACTCATCAGTAGTGAACTGGACAGGCTGGTGAATCTGTACAGAAGAAATGGGTATTTCAAATTCACCAGAGAAGATCTTTTTGCCTACATCGACTCTACCAACCAGCAATTGCTGCAACTGACCCTCGATCCTTTTGAACAGGCCAGGCTACTGGCAGAAATTGCGAAAGCAAAAAAGGAAAAACCAAGTTGGGACATTACGGTAAAACGCAGGGAGCTGGCCGACAGTTCCAGGTTGTTCCAGTATAAAATCGGGAACCTGTATTATTATCCCGAAACCAAAATCACGGATATTCCCGACAGTCTGATGCTCCAGCAGGGATTTAAAGAATTCCGGCAACGCGAAGCCGTAATGCGGTACAAAAAAGGGATCATCAAATACGCACCGCTTCGCGAATACACTTATTTCAGAAAAGGAGACATTTACAACGAAGACAAGTATTATAAAACCGTGAACGGACTAAGCCAGTTGGGTGCCTGGCAAAATGTGGATCTGCGTCCTGAATTCAGGGGAAAAGACAGCCTGGATTTTTATTTTTTCATGACACCTGCCATAAAACAAAGTTTTACCATAGACCTGGAGGGAAGCCGGAACACCGGAGATCTTGGATCGGGTAACCTGCTGGGAATCTCCACCAATTTATCTTACAACAACAGAAATGTCTGGAAGCGGGCAATTCAGTCGGTGGCCACTTTCAGAACAGGGGTAGAACTCAGCCTGCTCAGCAGTTCTGCACAGCAAAGCGGATTAATTCAGTCCTTCCTGATCAATGCAGGACATACCTATGTTTTTCCAAAAATCATTCAGCCTTTTGCGCATGCGGGCCGCTTTAAAAACCTGGATAACCGCAGAACCTTATGGGCCATCAATGTAGGCTATGTAGACAGAAGAACTTTTTACCGGTTGCGTACCATCAATACCAGCTGGGGGTATGAATGGAAAAAAGGCAATACGGTTTACCTGTACAAGCCCCTGAACATAGAACTGAACTCACTGGATAAACTGGATTCACTCAACAGCATGATCCGGAAAAATCCTTTCCTCAAAGCCTCCTTCAATGAAGGGAATATTGTAAGTCAATCCTTTTCGGTAATCAAGACTACGATTAGCAAAAGAGACCCCAACAAGAGCCATTATTTTCGTTTCGGGATTGAAGAAGCCGGTGGATTGTTCGGAACCATCCCCGGATTAAAGGGACAGATTTACCGGTACATTAAAGCAGAGAACGAATACAGGCACTCCATCAAAATCAACAAATCGGAATGGGCATTTCGCGCATACGGTGGTATCGGTTACAATTATGGAAAAGACTCAGTGATCGGAATAACCCTGCCATTCTTTAAACAGTTCTCCGCCGGTGGCCCCAACTCCATGCGTGCCTGGACGTTGCGCCAGCTCGGTCTGGGAAGTTCCGGCCAAAGTGAACAGGATACCTTACGAAACGCTTTCAGAGACCGGTATGGCGATATGCAATTGGAAATGAATATTGAATATCGGTTTCCACTGGCCACCATCGGAAGTTTTAAAATCGGCAGCGCACTGTATGCAGACATTGGAAATGTCTGGAACATCAAGAAAACAAACAACACCGATCCATCCACCCTGTTTAGTTTCAGTAATCTCGGAAGGGATGTGGCCATTGGCGTTGGTACAGGCCTGCGTTTTGATCTCTCCTATTTCCTGATCCGACTCGACTTTGCCTATAAGCTGAAAGATCCGCTCAGAACCACCAACGGAGGCTGGATGAGCCTGAAAGATTTTCAATGGACAGATACTCGTGCCAATGGCGTTCAGATACCCAATTACGCACTACAGCTGGGGATTGGCCTACCCTTCTGATTGTTTGAGCCGGTTGATTTCCGCGTCAAACTCCTCCATGGTTTGAGCCTGTTCCAGTTGAAATTCACCAATGCGGGTTCTGCATAAACTGCTCATATAACCACCTACCCCCAGGGCCTTACCAAAATCGTGAGACAGACTTCTGATGTATGTACCGGTGGAACAAACTACTTTAAAATGAACCACAGGAAGTTCAATATGGGTGATCGTAAATTCATAAATGGTTACCGGACGCGGTTCCAGCTGAACATCCTCCCCTTTGCGTGCTGCCAGGTAAACCGGCTTTCCGTCTTTCTTAATAGCAGAATGCGCGGGAGGAATCTGTAAGATGGGGCCGGTAAATTGGGCTGTGGCCGCATGAATCATTTCGTGGGTGAGATGACTGATGGATTGGTGCTGTTCGGGCGTACTTTCCAGATCGTATGTGGGCGTAACCGCCCCGAGCGTAATGGTGCCGGTGTATTCCTTTTCCATGCCCATATACTCGTTGATCTTCTTGGTAAACCTGCCGGTGCATACAATCAGCAGGCCGGTTGCCAGTGGATCCAGCGTTCCCGCATGCCCCACTTTAATGATCCGGGTCAGGTTGCGGATTTTTCGGACAACATCAAAAGAAGTCCATTCAAGCGGCTTATTAATGAGAATTACTTTCCCATCCAGAAATGGTTGCAGTGAAGGGTGAATTTCTTTCTGTCGCATAATGATAAAACCGCATTAATGTTTGAGCTGAAGCCAGAGCGAGTCGAGCACCGGTTTTGCTGCAAAGGAACTGTTTTTATGCGTAGCCGCAAATTGATCTGCATGTTTTATTCTGCTGTCTGTATCCGGATGTGAACTCAGAAACGAATAGGTGCCGGGCATTTCCGCTTCAGCCGATTTAAAATGAAGCATGAGTTTTTTCATTCCAACGGGATTGATTTCGTTTTGAACCATTGTTTGCATACCATTTTCATCTGCAGCCTCCTCCATACTTCTGGAATAACTTAAACTGTGCAGCATACTGGCATTGTCTATCACAACAGCCAATATTCCCGATACATCATTCAGCACCACCGAAATCAGTATACCGGTGGCAGCGCTTCTTAATACCGCTCTGAGACTGTGCCTGCCGTTTACATGCGCAGACTCATGTCCGAGCAGCGCCACCATTTCATCCGCATCTTTCATGGCATGAATGATCCCGCTGTATACCACAATATGTCCGCCCGGCAGTGCAAATGCATTCAGTTCAGTATTTTTTACCACTGTTATTTGAATAGGATACGTTTTACTCAGCTTTAATGAAGTGGCAAAAGACTGCAGCTGCTTTGTTTTAACCGGATCAATTTCTTCGCCACTGATGAATGTCTTCTGAAATTGTTCACCCAGTTTCATTTCGTACTCCGGCGTTATTAAGCGTAGGCCGGCTATTGGAATCAAACGGGTGAATCCCAGGTAAGCACCAGCGAGTAAGGCTATTGCCAGCACTACCAGTACCAATACGTTGAGTTGAAAGAGTTTCGCAAATACATTCCGGTTCAACCGGTTGAGCCTTGTTTGCAGTTCAGGAAACCAGGAACTATCTGCAGACAGGGTCATATACTGAGTGCCCTTTCTATTCAGCAACACATGCGCATTGCCCGAAACCATTTGCAAAGTGCAATCAGAAAAAGGAAAAAAGAGAACAGGCCTGCCGGCATCCCATTCCTCCGTTTGCTGAATGAAAATGCCTGTTTCACTGAAATACATCAAAACAGTTTGTCCACCGGCCTGCAGGCCATCAAAAAAAATAACCTTATGTATGTATTTCATCAGATCACAAATCCAAAGTCAAAAAAATCGGACATGTCTTCTCCGGTAGCATCGCTGTAATCCGGCTGTTCCTGCCGGAGCAAATCAAATTCAATGGTACCATCCATCGTAATATGCTGCATGATGAAATGGAGTGATCGTACCACAATCCATGGAGTAGCCAATCCTAAAGTAAAAATAAACAAGAGCAGATTTACAAAGATCAGTCCGACAAAATCTCCACCGGTAGCATTAACGCGGAACAACATGGTTTCGTCGTTTTTTGTAAGCCGCATATTCTCTACATAATAGGCAAACAGTTCTTTCTGCCACCAGAAATAATAAATGCCAAGGGTAAGCGCAGTCAGAAAATAACCTTTGATCATCAGCAAAAAATACTCGCTGCCAACCCCTTTATAAGCAAACCGGGCATTGCCAATCCGGATATTACAAATGAGGTATCTCCGCATATCCATCAGGAACCAGGGACTGTAGATTCCCAGGGTAAGAATGGAAAGAAAAACGCCTTTAATAAATAACCTTACAAATGCCCATTTGTTGCCCGTATAACCAAAGCGGATCCCCGACCAGGTGGTTTTGGCAAACCGGTAACGATAGGAACCATGAATAGAGAGTGGCATCACCAGCAACAAACAACCATAAAACAAAAGAATGCCTGCAACTTCTGCCTTATTTAAAATGCATACAATCAAGGATGCATAGAATAAACCCAATAATGCAAATGCCTTGATAAAGCCTTTGAACATCTCCGTTCCCGTACCACTGAATACAAACGGCTGATCCTCAAAAACAGTTTGTCCGTACAGATAATTCAGCGATCTCGCTTTAGCCCAGGGATAATACAGCCCAAGCGTAATTGCAGTCAATATGATATTGATCAGCTGGATTTTAAAATAATCCAGGCCGTTTCCGCGAAACGAAATGATATATTTATTGTATTCCATACAATAAATATATCAAAAAGAATCAATACGCCCTTGCGAACAATACCTGTTGTGTAGAAGGATTACCGGTAAGAATACAAGAGCCGGCTTCTTGTGGATTATCCAGCGGTATACAACGAATGGTGGCTTTTGCCAGCTCCTTGATCTTGTCTTCGGTGGCTGCAGTTCCATCCCAATGAGCAGAAACGAATCCGGCCTTGGTGTCGAGTATTTGCACAAATTCCTCCCAGGTGTTGGCAGGCGTAATATGCGCATCACGAAAAGCCTTGGCCTTATTGAACATCTGAGTCTGAATATCCTGTAAGAGATTGGCTACATAAATATCCAATCCTTCGATACTTACGGTCGATTTTTCCTTGGTATCCCTGCGCGCAACTTCCACCACATTGTTCTCCAGGTCTCTGGCGCCTACTGCTATTCGAACGGGTACGCCTTTCATTTCATATTCGGCAAATTTCCAACCCGGACGCTGGTTATCCGTATCATCATATTTCACGGAAATACCCAGATGCTTCAGTTTGGCAACAATGGAACTTACCACCGTACTGATCTGAGCTTTTTGTTCATCTCCTTTATAAATCGGAACAATCACCACCTGAATAGGCGCAATTTTGGGAGGCAGGATCAATCCATCGTCGTCGCTGTGTGCCATTACCAGGCCACCAATCAGACGGGTGCTTACGCCCCAGCTGGTTGCCCATACATAATCGAGCTGGTTATTCTTATCGCTGAATTTAACATCAAATGCTTTGGCAAAATTCTGACCCAGAAAATGCGAAGTGCCGGCCTGTAGTGCTTTTCCATCCTGCATCAGGGCCTCGATGCAATAGGTATCTTCAGCACCAGCAAAACGTTCATTCGGAGATTTCACCCCTTTGATCACAGGCATAGCCATCCAGTTCTCTGCGAAGTCTGCATATACATCCAGCATTTTGCGGGTTTCTTCTACCGCTTCTTCTGCAGTTGCATGCGCAGTATGTCCTTCCTGCCACAGGAACTCTGCAGTGCGCAGGAATAAACGAGTACGCATTTCCCAGCGAACCACATTCGCCCACTGATTAATCAGCAAGGGCAGATCGCGGTAAGACTGAATCCAGCCTTTGTAGGTATTCCAGATAATGGCTTCACTGGTAGGTCGAACCACCAGCTCCTCTTCCAGTTTGGCTTCCGGATCTACCATCAGCTTACCCTGGTTATTGGGATCCGTCTTTAAACGGTAATGGGTTACTACGGCACACTCTTTGGCAAAGCCTTCGGCATTTTTCTCTTCTGCTTCAAAGAGGCTTTTGGGTACAAACAGGGGGAAGTATGCATTCTGGTGGCCGGTTTCCTTGAACATTTTGTCCAATACATCGCGCATATTTTCCCAAAGGGCAAATCCGTAGGGCTTGATGACCATACAACCCCTCACAGCACTATAGTCTGCCAAATTTCCTTTAATAATCAAGTCGTTATACCACTGAGAGTAGTCCTGTTCCCTGGAAGTGATTTCCTTGCCCATGTTAAATTTTCAATTTTTCGAACCAATTTTACTAACAATCGTTAGCTGGCATATTATTTGCCGTGTTAAAATTAAGTTTGCGTTTGTATAAATGGTTGTTATCCGCACGCAAATGTATGTAACTTCATCCATGAATTTAAGGCTAACCTAAACGCAGTTCATATGAAAAAAATACTCTTCGGATCTATCCTTGCAGTGAGTTTGCTGACCAGCTGCAGCTCGGTTTACCGTTCCGGTCAAACCCCCGATGATTTATACTACTCTCCCGGTAAGGAGTCTGCCGACTATGTTAGCGCAAGAAGTTCAGACAGCCGTGAATACCAGGAGTACGTCAGCACTGCCGACGACCGATACCTTCGCATGAAAGTGGCCAACAGGGATCAATGGAGCAGCATCGACAATTTCAGCTACTGGAACGATATGCGGTATAATTTCCCGGCCTACTCATACAATTACTCTTTCTACAATCCATATTCCATGTACAGTCCATGGGGATTGGGTTACAGCAATCCCTGGGCATTGGGACTGGGCTTCAGCAGCTGGAACAGCTGGGGATACGGCAACTATTACGGAAGCGGTTTGGGATGGAGTCATCCGTTGTATACGGTGATCAGTTATGCCAATCCAAAAGCATTAACTCCCACCTCTTCATCCGGGTCCAATCTCAGTGCCTACCGCAACAGATCTTATAACAACTACAACTACAGCAACAATAAAAATGGTCAGTGGGGTACTCCAGGTGTGGCAGGCTCCGGCAACAACAGCTTTGGCAACCTGGTTCGCAGGGTATTCACCGGCCCATCCACCGCTGGTGGCAGTAGCAACAGCTACGACCGCCCGGCAAGAACATTCAGCTCCCCCATCAACTCCGGAGGAATGAGTAGTTCAGCGGGGGGAAACAGCGGAGGTTTCAAGAGCAGCGGCAGCAGTGCCAGCTCCGGAAGAGGTGGCCGTAACTAAGTAATATCAATAAAATAAACAGCCCTGATAACATGATGCACCTGCATCGTAAGGAATGGTATAACCTGGACTATGAAAAAACTGTTGATTATTTGCACATTATTGAGCGGGATAAAAGCGAATGCACAGCAACCGGAAGACGCATTGCGAACAGCTTGGTTCACCCAGAACGGAACTGCCAGAAACACAGCGGTGGGAGGAACAATGGGATCGCTTGGCGGGGATATTACGGCCAACCATGTGAACCCCGCAGGTTTGGGATTTTATAAAACCAATGAGCTGGTACTGTCTCCGGGTTTCCTGTTCAACAACAATAAATTCAATTTCAGGGGAACAGACAGTACCGGAAAGAAAAGCGCCTTCGGGTACGGAACCTCCGGAATTATTCTGGCAGGGAACAAACACAGGCAAAGTACCTGGACGAGTGCGGCAGTTGCCATATCGGTAAACCAGCTGGCCAATTACAACAACAGGATACAGTACACCGGTTTCAACAACTACAGTTCCTTCACCGAAAAATATCTGGAAGAATTAACCCGCGACCGTGCAGACACCAATGCCGCACTGAGCAATTACATCTTCGGATCCTCCCTGGCGTTCCGTACATTCCTGATCGATACCATCAGCGGTCCCGGCGGTGCAGTAGCAGGATACCAGAGTCTGGTTCCTATTTCGCAGGGCGTAAAGCAATTGTACGATGCACAGAGCAGCGGCGGTTACAACGAAATAGCCATTGGAACAGCGGGCAATATGAACGATCAGCTGTACCTGGGAATCAGTTTTACTATCCCCATCATCAAATACACCAGGAATCTTTTTTACAGTGAAAAAGATCCCACTGCAGACGGCACCAACAGTTTCAGTTTTTTTGAATACAGAGAAACCTACAGTTCATCCGGAGCCGGAATCGGCGCCAAACTGGGGATGATTTATAAACCACAGGAATCCCTTCGGCTGGGCTTTGCATTTCATACACCGCAACTGATCGGATTTACCGACAATATCCGGTCTTCCATGGTGGCAAATACAGAAACCTATGCAGGCCTGAGATCGGAAAGCAGCGATGCCCTCAACAGCGGTCGCGCAGGAGTAGCCAAGTACAACATGACTACCCCCTGGAGAATGATCGGAAGTGTCAGTTATGTTTTGCGGGAAGTGAACGATGTGCGCATGCAAAAAGGATTCATCAGTGCAGATATAGAATATGTGCATTACAAAGGTGCGCGATTTAACGCATCATCATCCGATGCCGGAAATTATGGCATTTCTGAATACTACCGCATGATGAACGATGCCATTAAAGATACTTATCGGGGCAATGTAAATATTCGGGTAGGCGGAGAATTAAAATTCAATACACTGATGGTACGACTGGGCACAGCCTATTATGGTAGCCCTTATGCAGACCAGGTACTGAAAGCCAGCAGGTTCATCGGTTCCGGAGGATTGGGATACAGGAACAAGGGGATGTTCATTGATCTTACCTATTCCCATATCATGAACAAAGATGTACAATTCCCTTATTTACTGAACGATAAGTCCAACACATTCGCAGTGCAAAAAGGCAACAGGGGAAGCCTGATGCTGACACTGGGCTTTAAGATCTAAACGCAACAAAGCACCTTCTTATTCAACCACTTCACCTTCCAGGTCGTAGTCGTAGGCCTTTGTGATTTTTACGTTTACAAATTCACCAATGGGTAATTTTTTGGAAGAGTGGATCACCACTTCGTTGTCTACTTCAACGCTGTCGAACTCTGTACGTCCCAGGTAGCGACCCGCTTCTTTTTTGTCGATGATCACTTTCAATACCTGTCCTATTTTTTCCTGATTCTTTTCGTAGCTGATCTCCTGCTGCACTTCCATGATCTCCTGTGCCCTTTCTGCTTTTACTTCTGCAGGTACATTGTCTTCCAGATCATACGCGCTGGTATTTTCTTCGTGAGAATAATTGAAAATGCCAACCCGGTCAAAACGGTGTTCCTGTAAGAAGGCTTTTAATTCTTCAATATCGGCTTCTGTTTCACCCGGAAAACCCGCAATCAATGTGGTACGGATGCAGATGCCCGGAACCCTTGTGCGGATTTCATGAATCAGTTCGCTCATTTCCTCCCGGGTAATATTGCGGCGCATGGCTTTGAGCATATTGTTGCTGGCATGCTGCAACGGAATATCGAGGTATTTGCAAATATTACTGCGTTCGCGCATCACATCCAGCACCTCCAGCGGAAACTTGCTTGGGTAAGCATAATGCAGCCTGATCCATTCCAGCCCTTTTACATCGGCCAGCGCATTCAGCAAACGCGGAAGCGCCCGCTCCTTATAAATATCCAGGCCATAATAGGTCAGCTCCTGAGCAATTAACATGATCTCTTTTACTCCTTTCTTAACCAGGGCTTCAGCTTCTTCTACCAGCGACTCAATGGAGTGGCTCACGTGCTGACCGCGCATCAGTGGAATGGCACAGAAAGAGCAGGTACGGTTGCATCCCTCACTGATCTTAAGATACGCATAGTGTTTGGGGGTACTGAGCATACGTTCGCCCAGCAATTCTGCTTTATAGTCGGCTTCAAATTGTTTGAGGATCAATGGCAGTTCGAGGGTGCCGAACCAGGCATCCACTTCGGGCATTTCAGCTTCCAGGTCTCCGCGGTAACGTTCACTCAAACAGCCCGTAACATATACTTTATCGAGTTTACCTCTGCGCTTCAGTTCCACCTGGTCCAGTATGGTGTTGATGCTCTCTTCCTTGGCCTTATCAATAAAACCGCAGGTATTCACTACCACAATATTGTGGTCCAGTTTGGTATTCTCATGCACCACCGGAATATCATTTGCAGCCAGCTGTCCGCTGAGTACTTCTGAATCTACCAGGTTCTTGCTGCAACCGAGGGTAATGATATTGACTTTGTCTTTCTTAAGTGTTTTTGCCTTCATGGAGCGGCAAAATTAGGGAATCCCTGCTGAATATCTTGTCTGCATTCATTTTCAGATCAGCTTACCAACCAGACTTACCAGCACGTCTACCCCCTGCTGAATATTCCGGATGGCAGTTGCTTTTTCCGCATTGGATTTACCGGCATCTTTTACCACTTGCAGGGTATCGGCCAGGTTTTCCTTGCTGATACCGCTATCCAGGATCAGTGATTCAATATCTGCATTGGTGAGCCGGGTAAGGCCGGAGAGTTGTTCAGCGAAATGGGCATTCGTGGCCTTGGCAGTTTTTTGGATGATATCGTCCCAATCGTTCAACATAACAATAGATTTATGGTTTGATGATTTTACGGATGGATTTATGCATCGTTTCAATATTTTTTCCAAGCTCCCCTTTGTCTGCAATGAACCGGTCGAGGATCAGATTCAACGAATCAAAATTGATTGGTTTACCGGAAAGCGCAGCTGCCTGATTAAAGAGTTTTCTGTCTGCATCATTTACCTTCACCGCAGATTTTAATAAATAGGTTAATTCATTACAGGCAGCCTGGTATACGAGAAAATCGGCATTCAACTGATCCACCAGCATCGCCCTGCTGGCTTCCAGCGCGGCCTGCTTTTCCGAAATTTGCGCACTCAGCACCGGCAAGGCCCTGGAAAGAATTTGTGGCAGATCTTTCTTTACATCTACACTGTCTGTAATGCGCTGTACAATTTCATTGCTGAACCAGGGCGTATAATCGTTTCGGATAAAGTCGTTGATCTTTTGCCTTTTTTCCTGATACATGCTGTTCAGCAAAGCCATGTTCAAATCATGCATCCTTTGTCCCTCCCGGGAAATGGACTCGGACAAGGTAACAGACTGTACAGGGATCTTTGCACAGGAAAACAGGGCAAAGCAGCAGTATAAATAAATACGGTACTTCCTATTCATATCTCTGTTGTTGGTTAGGAAATGAAATAAGAATAAAATCCAAGTTAGGAATTAGATCCAGCAATCAAAAGCAGAAAAGGGACGATTAGATAGAGTATTTATACTTAGCCCTTGGATCAGTTGATAATAAGGCAGTTACAAGAAACTCCTTTAGTTACGGTTATAAAAAAAGCCTCGAACCGAGTAAACGGAACGAGGCTTAAATAAATATGGCAGCTACCTACTCTCCCAGCTAGATGCGAGTACCATCGGCCATGGGGGACTTAACTTCTCTGTTCG